>CAYRXP010000353.1:0-1468 GCA_964428145.1 uncultured Enterobacteriaceae bacterium | reverse complement strand
TTTCGCCCAGCACCTGGCTTTGGTGGAACAGGAGGATCTTGCGGGTGTTGTCGACGCGGTGATCTTGGGTCATGGCGTGCCTCGGCCGTTTGCGCGGCCTCGTTGGATCGGAGAAGGGCCCCGCGCGCGGCCGCCGCGGTAGGCGAAGCGGGTAGAGAAGCGGTGCCCGGCGCCCGGGTAGGTGAGGGTGGCGCTGGAGGCGACACGGCCGCGGGACCAGGTCCGGCGGTGCAACCGAAGGCAGGGCTCGCCGGCCCGGATCTTGAGCAGCTTGCGGACCTCGGGTTCCGGCAGCACGGACTCGACCACGTGCTCGACCTCGCTGAGGGGCGTGGCCTCCATCAAGTACTGGTTGGGGGTGACGGCCGAAAAATCCAGGCTCATGTAGTCCGGCGCGCAGGCCGGGTTCACATAGCACTCTTCGACCTGCACCGGCGCGCCGTCGGCCAGGTGCAGGATGACGGAATGAAAAACCTCGGCGCCGGGCGCCAGTTCCATCGTCGCCGCCACGCGCTCGGCGGCGGGCTCGGCGACCAGCGCGACCAGCCGGGCGCTGTGCTGGCGGCCGGTCTCGCGGATTTCCTCGGCGATGTTGCGCAGCTCCAGCAGATCGGTCGGGGCGCGCGGCTCGATCACGAAGGTGCCCGAGCCCTGCACCCGCGTCAGCAGGCCCTCCTGGACCAGCTCGCGGATCGCCCGATTGACGGTCATCCGGCTCGCGCCCATCTGGCGTACCAGCGCGCTCTCCGGCGGCACCCGGTCGCCGGGCCGCCAGTCGCCCGCGTCGATGTGCCCGACGACGTGGTCCTTGATGCGCTGATAGAGCGGGCGGGGGGGCAAAATCTTAACTCCTCTATACTTTGGCGAGGCCCATGTAGGCCTCGATCATGGCCGGGTCCTTGCGCGCCTCCTCGGCGCTACCCTGCCACACCGCGCGGCCGGATTCGAGCACACAGACCCGGTCGGCGATCTCGAGCGCACGCGCGGTGCTCTGTTCGACCAGCAGCACCGAGACGCCGGCCTCCTTGAGCCGGCGGATCGCCGCGTAGCAGACGTCGATGGCGGCGGGCATGAGGCCGAGCGACACTTCGTCGACCATCAGCAGCCGGGGCCGGGCCATCAGCGCGCGGCCGATCGCCAGCATCTGCTGCTCGCCGCCGGAGAGCGTCCCGGCCGCCTGATCGAGCCGCTCGCCCAGGCGCGGGAACATCTCGATGACCCGCGCGCGGTTCTCCGCCTCGTCCCGGCGCGGGCGCGCGTAGCCGCCGATCATCAGGTTGTCGCGCACGCTCAGATCGCCGAACAGGCGCCGGCCCTCGGGCACCAGCGCGATCCCCCGGCTGACGCGCCGGGCGACCGGCAGCGCCGTGATGTCCTGGCCGTCGAGCTCGACCTGGCCGCCCTGGACCGTGACGTGGCCGGCGATGGCCATGATGGTCGAGGACTTGCCCGCGCCGTTGGCGCCGAC
>CAYRXP010000352.1:0-1478 GCA_964428145.1 uncultured Enterobacteriaceae bacterium | reverse complement strand
TGACAAGTTTAGTTTGTTCATCAAATCATAGTTGTGAGCGTACTGGTTTGATTGCGATATAGTATAGTATCCATAGACGGCAAACAGAATATATATCCCGTAGTCATAACGGGCATGGGATGTTATCCCGTCGTCATGGCGGGCATGGGACATTAGTGATGACGAGCCAAGCAATATTAACAATAGCCAGGTTTACTCTGCTTGAGGGCATAAAGAACCGCCTGTTCACACTGGTAGTGTTGAGTGTGGTGTGTCTGTCTGGCTTAACGCTGTTTATCGGTGAATTGGCAGTCACAGAAACTGTTCAAATTCAAAGTGCGATATCAGGTATGACTCTGCGACTTTTTGCTGTATTCATCGTCTGTATCTTTGTCATCACAAGTATGATCAGGGAATTTAACGACAAGGGATTTGAATTAATTATTTCCTTACCACTCGACAGATATTCATATCTTGCCGGGAAGATGGCTGGTTTTTGTCTGCTTGGTGTGTTTATTGCCATTATCGTGAGTATCCCACTGGTATTAATCAGTCCTGCATCGCAGTTAGTATTGTGGTGTCTATCATTGATCTGTGAATTATGGATTCTTATCGCATTGTCCCTGTTGTGCCTGATCACATTCAAGAATGTCACCAGTGCATTTTCTGTTGTCATGGCGTTTTATTTACTGGCCAGAACAATCAGTACAATTCAATTGATAGGTGGTAGTCCGATCCTGCAGACCACGGCTCTTTCACATAAATTGATTACCATGGTCATTGATACAATTGCATTTTTACTCCCCGCGCTGGATCAATTTAGCAAAACTGAATGGTTGGTATATGGAGGAGCTGGCAGCAGTGAATATTTGTTTATCGCTGGACAGACAGTCATCTATGTCGCCCTGTTGTTTGCTGCGGCATGTTTTGATTTACACAGAAAGAATTTCTGATGTCATATGGTTTTTAGGGAATTAATCAACAAACGAGATGAACGTTCAGTAAAAGATGTTCCTGCTCATATTATCATCATTTTAATCATTGCATTTCTTTGCCAAATTTATTGGTCAAGCTCAAAGCCTCTGGCTACGATAAATATCAAGAAACTCCCTGAGCCTCCTTCACAAATTGAGTCGCAACTTTTTGGCCTGGGTGATGCCATCGCGATTTCGAAATTATTCATGCTCTGGTTGCAGGCATTCGATAATCAACCCGGGGTCAGTGTGCCATATAAAAATCTCGATTATGATCGTGTCATCAACTGGCTAGAAAGAATTTTAATGCTGGATCCTAAAGGTCAGTATCCGTTACTGGCTGCAGGACGTATTTATGGTGTCATTGTAGACGATGAAAAAAACCGACAAATGCTGGCATTCATTTACGAACAATTTCCCAAAGATCCAAATCGACGATGGCCATCCATGACCCATGCGATATACATTGCCAAGCACAGGCTTAAAGATTTACCGTTGGCTTTAAAGTTTGCACATGCAGTTGCT
>CAYRXP010000351.1:0-1493 GCA_964428145.1 uncultured Enterobacteriaceae bacterium | reverse complement strand
CGCGGAAATTCCTCCCGCGCCGCCACGCAGCCTTAGTCGCCCAAGCCGGGAGTTTCACGCGGAGGTGGATATTAAAGCGACGTTCGATTCCGTCGTGAAAGCGGTGGCGAATTTAGAAACCTGGCCCAGCTGGTTCGCTGGGCTATCCCACATCGAAATGGATCGCTCGGCTCCAGTCCATGTGGGCCATCACCATGTCTGCGTGTTCCCCGGGAATCCGTTGTCTATCACCCTGGAGGAGATTCTCGCGGAGCGCGACGAGTTCACGCTCGTGAACAGCATCGCGCCACCTCCGATGCTGAAGCGCCTCATGTCGATCATCCACGTTCAGCAGTGCGAGGGCAACGTGAAAGTGTGCCTCACCTACCATTACTCACCCAAGTTCTGGGCTAGAAGAAAGTTTGAAAAGGAAGTGGCACCGGACATGCTGGAGCGGGCTCGTCAGTCACTCCAAAATCTCAAATTCCTCGTTGAAGAGGGTGCAAATCTCACGTAACCGATGCGACCTCGTCAACGTAGTCGTGAGCATGGAAAACGTCACTCGACGATCCCTGCTGCGCAGCGGGCTGAAGCTGGCCGCGGTTTTGACCGGCGGTAGCCTCCTGTATGGCAATAGCGCCCTCGCCAGCAGTGAAGATTCTCCAATGCCCGGACTCATCCCGCTCGAGAAATCAGCCGCGGAGTGGCGCAAGCTGCTGCCCCCGAAGGTCTACGGCGTCCTCTTCGAGGAGAACACAGAACGTTCCTTCTCGAGCCCCTTAAACGACGAGAATCGAGAAGGCCTCTTCATCTGCGCTGCCTGCCAGCTGCCGCTCTTCGAGTCGGCGACAAAATACGACAGCGGCACCGGCTGGCCGAGCTTCTGGGCGCCCATCGAGGGCCATGTCGCGACCCGGAAGGATTACCGGTTACTGTTTCCGCGAACCGAGCACCATTGCGCGCGCTGCGGAGGACACCAGGGCCACTTGTTCAAGGACGGTCCCAAGCCGACCGGCCAGCGATGGTGCAACAACGGTCTCGCTCTTCAGTTCGTTCCGACTGGGACGAAGTTGCCGGAGCTGCGCGTATGAGTGCCCGAAACGAAGCTCGAAGCGAACCGGGGAGATCCAGGCGAATCTGGACAATGGCCCTTGGACTGAGCCTCGCGCTCATCGGGTATTCCGCTTTCGGCGAACCCTCGATGGCCGGAGCCACGCCCGGAACCGAGCCGTCCGCGAAGGCGACGCCCAGCACCACAACCGCTACCACCGCCGCGGCCACATTCGCCGGCGGTTGCTTCTGGTGCATGGAGCCGCCGTTCGACGCCCTCGACGGTGTGGTGTCCACGACCTCGGGCTACATCGGAGGACACACGCGAAAGCCCACCTACCAGCAGGTGTCAGCCGGCGGCAGCGGCCACGCCGAAGCGGTTCAGGTGATCTACGACCCGAAGAAGATCAGCTATGCCGAACTGCTCGATGTGTTCTGGCGAAACATCGATCCAGTCGCCGTGG
>CAYRXP010000350.1:0-1497 GCA_964428145.1 uncultured Enterobacteriaceae bacterium | reverse complement strand
GAAGAACATCAAGATCGACTACCGCATCATCGAGGGCTCGGACCACTTCTTCATGAACCACCTGGAGCCCCTCAACGAGCACATCGACGACTACCTGGACAAGGTGCTGTCGAAGGCGGCTTGAAGGCAGGGATTCCTTATTCTTTGATTAGTCTGGTCCGCCCGGTGGTTCAAGTTTGGCGGGTGAAGATCAACCGGCAGCGTCGGCACTTGACCTTTTCGACGCTGCCCGCTTCGCCAAATCCGAGGGTTGCCTCAAGAACCTTAAAATCGTGAAAGCCAAGCCGGCATAACAAACGACCAATAATGCCAGGGATGTTCAATTGTTTGTCCCCATTTTCCAGCCCGGGCGGGCACAAAGTGTGCGGGCACGGAGAGTATAGCCCAATCTCCGCATTGCGGCCCCGCATTCCGGCTGGCGGGGTTCACTCCCCTAGCACCAGCCCTTTTTCACTTTACACTTCGGACATATGCGCTCACCGGTGTGTTCCGACATGAACTCCTTGCCGCATTTGAGGCATTTGCGGAGCTTCGGCTCACTCGGGTGATCCGGTTCCGGTTTAAGTTTGGAGCCCCGTGACATGTTTTGAAAAAACTCTCTCCGCGTGGCGGCTTTCGAGCCCCCCATTGCCCCGCCATTCATTACGGTAGAGGCAACCGACGTTATCGTAATTGCTGGCTCGAATGAAGAAGTATATTCGAGTTTGTCGTCGGTGTGTCAGCCCTTCAACGGGGCTGTTGGGAGGGGATTGAACAGGGATGACGACGGCCTGAAGATCGGGGCCTGAAGATCGGGAAAGGTGGCGGCGAAGAAACAAACGCTTGGTGAAGCGCCGCGGTGAGGCGGATGCCGATTGCGGTTATCTTTTTCCCTGTCCGGGCTCCGCCCGTCCGCGCCTCTTGTCGCCCAGGCCTGGGGCAACCGCGACGGCTATTTTTTCTTGGCCGCCGGTTTCTTGGCCGCCGGTTTCTTGGCCGCCGCTTTCTCGGCGTCGGCCTTCTCGTCGGCTTTCTTGTCGGCCGCCTCTTTGGCCAGGCGCAGCGCCCGCAGGCTTGCCACCTGTTCGGCTCTCTCCTGGCGCACTTTTTCTTTTTCTTTCAGGGCCTGCTTGTTCTTCTTCTGGGTTGCGGCGAACTGTTCCTCGGCCCTCGATTTTACTGACTTCAACATTTCGGTAATCCTCTGCTTCGGTTCGAGGCGTCACGGTCGGAAATTTTCGTTCCGTAGCGCAGGCGGGGCCGCCTGCAGGCTGGTGCGCAAGATCGGCAACGGCACGGCACATGGCGCCGTTTGTTTTATTGTTCGCCGTATTTATTTTTGTCGAAGGAATGACCGTGGACCGGTCCGCCCGCTTCCTTCAGTCCGCCAGGCGATCGTTGGAGGTCGGGTCGCCGACGGCAAGCGGCGGCCGCCCCCAAGGTTAAGTTGGGGGCGGTGCCTAGCGTAGCTATTCGACGATGGACAGGTTCTCGGCCGAAGATTTGCCGTTCTGTCCG
>CAYRXP010000349.1:0-1513 GCA_964428145.1 uncultured Enterobacteriaceae bacterium | reverse complement strand
GGGGGCGAAACACCCCGCCGGTTCTCGAGGGCGACCGGGCTCCACGGTGCGCGACCATCGCCGGCCTGGCCACGGTGCGGCCGGGCCGGGTCGTGTGCTCATAAACGAGAGTTTGGCCGGCGCCGGGGCGCGGATGGCGGCTTTAGCGCCGACACCGGTCGCAAATCCGCGCATTCGGGCACTTCCGGATGTCGCCGAAAGTGGTCATGGCGACGAATGCCACAGGTCGTGGATGTTGCAAGGTCAGCCAGTATGGAAAACTCTTTGAAACGATCTGCCGAGGCCCGGAAGAGCCGCTACCAGGCAAAACTTTTGTCGAAATTATCGACAGCCGAGCCCCGGTTTTCACATCGAACCGCAGCCCACCAGCGACGCAGCTCTTCCTCGTCGCAGTTCACGACGTCCCCCATGCCTCCACTGCGGGCATTCCAGATATCGAGGTTCGTATCCGGAACCGCGATCACGACGGGAATGCCGGCGGCGATCGCTTGAAGAACCTCATCGGTTAGACCTTCTCCGTCCCGCTCGGCATCGCCAAATTTCTCGACGACCATCAGCTCGACCTTATCCTGGATCGCTTGCCTCAGACTCGCCGTTGTTTCCGCGAGGGCCGAAACGTCGAGCGAGCAAACCTGGTTACGCCATTTCTCGGGGGTCGGCCGATTTATCGGTATGCGCTTTCCCGTCGCAATATCGACGGCCTCGAACCGCTGCATACCATCCTGGCCCATTAGGATCTTCTCCTGGAGAAGGCCACCGACCCGCACGTCTGCTTTCTTCAGGGCATTGACGAAACGAGCGAGTCCGGCGCGATCACCCTTTTTGGCCGGATAGACTGCGGCGGCGAACGGCGCCGGAGGACGGGGACCAAAAGGACGCTTGCCGCCGTCATGGATACCCATTGTTTCCGTCGGCTTGGCCATTCCAGTAAGACCCACAAAAAATAACACCGATGCACACGGGTGCCGCATAGGAAGCTCGATTAACACTTCGTTTTTCCCTCATGTCCTTGATGGAGATCAAAACCCTGCGGTCGTGGTAAAACCACCCAGGGCGTTTCTCACGGTAGAGACCGATTCCCCATGCTTGGGTGTGGCGAACGTCAGCCCAGGGGCAAAACCGGCCGTCACCGTTGACCCGGTAATTCGTCTGCCATGCGGGGCAGAGCAGGGATGATGCCGCGAAATGTCCGCTTGCCGCCTCAAAGCGGACTGCCCGTGCGACGGCCCTCACGTCCGGCGGCCGCCACCAGCGGAAGTTCGCGATGCCGGCGGCGGAAGCCGTCTGCCGACCGACCGCAGCCTACGGGTTTGGTATCGTCGACAGCCCCCGCGCCCGGTTGACGTCGCGCACGAAAGCTTCCACATAATCGTCGGCCGGAGTGCGCAGGATTTCTTCCGGACGGCCCACCTGTGAGAGCGCGCCATCGTTGAGAATGGCGATCTGGTGGCCGAGGCACAGGGCCTCGTCCAGGTCGTGGGTGATGAAGACAATCGTCTTGTGCAGTGTGTCC
>CAYRXP010000348.1:0-1513 GCA_964428145.1 uncultured Enterobacteriaceae bacterium | reverse complement strand
CACCATCCATCAACCAGAGTTATATAAATTCACTGTTGAAAATGAAAGCACTATCAGATTTGGTCTTGGTGCAATTAAAGGTGTTGGTAAAGCGGCTATTGAAACCATTACCGATGAGCGAGACGAGAACGGACTGTTTATCGATTTATTTGATTTGTGTCGCAGACTTGATTTGAGAAAAGTTAACAGACGTGTTCTAGATTCGATCATTCGTTCAAGTGCAGCCGATGAACTTGGTCCTGGTCGTAGTCGCATGAGCGCAAGTCTTGATAAGGCGATTCGGTTAGCAGAACAATCAAGCAATAATACTCACAGCGGTCAGGATGATTTGTTTGGTCTGTTTCCTGTCGTCGAAACTGACAAAGAGACTGGCAAAGAGGTCGGTAGCTCGGCATTTCTGGAGGCCGTTGAATGGTCAGATGACGAAAGATTAATCGGGGAAAAAGAGACATTGGGGTTTTATCTGGAAGGTCACCCTATCATCAAATATGAATCTGAACTTAAGGGACTGATTGGCGCAAGATTGAAGGATATTAAGATAGGCAATAATGTACGAGTAGCAGGTTATATTCACAGAATGAGAACCCGCTCGGGTAACCGCGGAAAAATGGCTGAAGTACTGCTTGATGACAGGACAGCTCGAGCTAATGTAACGGTGTATTCAAATGTATTTCAGAAATACAGTAATGATCTGGTTAAGGATCAGTTAGTGATTATTGATGGCGAAGTGGTTGAGGATGATTTTTTTACGAGTGGTTATTCAATCATCGCCAATGATATTTATACATTGGCACAAATGAGGAAGCATGCAAACCTTAGGCTACGACTGTGTAAACAGGGTGATTGTCGTGCCGACATGAATTACCTGAAAGAAACGTTAGCTTCCTACTGTAGAGGTACCAGTTATGTAAGTGTAGAATACAGGAATGATGAGGGACAATGTATATTATCCCTGGGTGAGGATTGGAAAATTAATATTGATGATACGTTGCTGGAATCCTTGAGAAATTATCTTGGTAAGGATAATGTATATCTAGATTATCGCTCGTAATAAAATAAGCATATTTCACACAATTTATACATTAGAATTATACATATAAATTACATACAGGAAGCAGGACTGAATAATGAATTTTCTGGAATTTGAACAGCCAATTGCAGAGCTCGATGCAAAGATTGAAGAGTTGAGATATGTCAGCGATGACTCGGAAATAAATATAAATGAAGAGATTATCCGATTGCAGAAACGCAGTGATGAATTAACTGCATCAATATTTTCTTCATTATCGACCTGGCAATATTCCCAAGTTGCAAGACATCCGCAGAGGCCCTATACCCTGGATTATATCGAGAGGATATTTTCAGATTTTGAGGAGCTTCATGGTGATCGAAGTTTTGCCGACGATCCTGCATTGGTGTGTGGGATCGGTCGGCTGGAAGGTGTTCCTGTGGTGATTATTGGACATCAAAAAGGGCGTGACACCAATGACAGGATATATAGAAACTATGGTAT
>CAYRXP010000347.1:0-1516 GCA_964428145.1 uncultured Enterobacteriaceae bacterium | reverse complement strand
GGGTCTATGATTCCAACCCGCATGCCACGGCGAGTTGCGGATTCGGCGATCTCCTGAAGAAACTTTGATTTCCCTCGGCCGGATGCGCCCTTGATCTTTCTATGCGTTTTTGGTTTCTTGCGTTGTGCCATGAATCGCCTCCACGGCTGTGCTTCTTTCGGCTCTTATAACACATCGCCGATGAGATGGAAAAAGAGGTCGCCGAGGCGGCCTTCGCGTTGACTTGGGTGGGGGTGCGGACTAAGATGCTTTCCCAGGTTTCTTTCACATGATTGGCAAGACAATCTCCCGGTATCGCATTGTTGAGAAGCGGGGTGGCGGCGGCATGGGTGAAGTCTATCGGGCGGAGGACATCAACGGGGGGGGCCAGCCCTACCGACGTGCGGTGACTAACGATTCCTGAAATGAGGAAGATACGATGCAGGACGAAAAAACAATGGCGACGGGACTCGGGCGAGCACTTCTTACGAGTAAGTTGGCGCAGGTGGGTGAGGTTGTGGTCGTGTTCATCGTTGCCATGACTCTGATCATGGGCGCCGAACCGCTGGTTGGCAAGAATCCACTCGCCCGTCAGAGCGTTGTTTGGGTAGCCAACGTGCTGATGCTCGTCATGGTATGGCTGGGATTACGCCTGCGCGGGCAGGGTTGGGGGCACTTTGGATTGAGTTTACGCCTCGCTAACAGGCGCAGCGTCGTCCGTGCCGTCTTGCAATCCTTTGTTGTCTTTGTTGCTGCGGTGGCTGCGTTTGTGGTGGGCGCGGTCGTGATGGCGAACATCGTCGGCAAGCCGGAAGCCGCTGACATGAGTGGGTACGACTATCTCCAGGGCAACCTACCAATGTTGATCCTTGCCCTGGTGGCGGTCTATATCGTCTCCTCGTTCGGTGAGGAGGTCATCTATCGCGCCTTCTTGATCAACCGAATTGCGGAGTTGTGGTCGGGCGGCAAAGCGGCATGGACGCTGGCCGTCGTGATCAGCTCCATAGTGTTCGGCCTCGTTCACTTTGGCTGGGGACTAACCGGGATGGTGCAGACTGGCTTCATGGGATTGGCCCTAGGTGTATCTTATCTTGTCGTTCGGCGGAATCTGTGGGTGACGATTCTCGCCCACGGATACATGGACACGATCCTGTTCCTGCAAATGTACTTCGGGGCGGGGCAAGGTGTCGCCGAGTAGCGGTCCGCACGTGAAGCATCACGACACAACTGCGGGCTGGCCATTCAGGGTTGAGTCAGTATTGTCACCGGGGGTTGCAACCAAGAGAGCAGAAATAGCCTCCGCTCCGACCCCCGCTTCCAGAACCTTCACCGCCGCATAAACTTGCTGGAGTAGGCTGTTTCGCTGGGTTCCAAAAACCCTCCCGCGACTGTCTCCGCAACTGGCTGATTCTTCAACCCACCCGAGCGGCATTCCGGGGGTTCAACAAACATCTGTTTTTGACGGGCCAGAAAGCGCGTCAGTCGGCGGCGTCTACGTCGTGAGCCGCGGGCCGGTGTGCGAGCTGGACGCGCCGTA
>CAYRXP010000346.1:0-1525 GCA_964428145.1 uncultured Enterobacteriaceae bacterium | reverse complement strand
CTCGGCCAGAATATCGATGTCCTCATCGGTATTGTAGATCGCAGGTGAAACACGCACTCGATTATCGCCTAGGGTAACGACGAGGCCGGCGGCGCGCAGGCGCTCTTCTAGGTCGGGGCCGTCGTGTCTTATGAACGCGATAATTGGTGATCGGTCGACGTGTGGCGAAATGCATTCGTATTGGTCTGCATCGAGCTGATCCTTGAGCCGTCTGCAGAGGCGAACCGAATGGTCGAAGGTTTGCCGGAGACCAACGCGGTCGAGAAACGCGAGCCCCTCGTATACGGCGCAGTATCCGAGATAGCTCACATGCCCCGGCTCGTAGCGGCTTGCGTCGGTACGGGCGGTGTATATAAGTGCTTCTTCTCGGGGGTCTGCGTCGCGGATCCATGGAGGGTAATTGTATCGCACATGTCCGGGAAAGAGACGATCGGGCAACGCGCTACCCTGAAGTTCTTCACGCACGAACAGGAAACCGGCGCCGTGGACTCCGCACAGCCACTTGTATCCGTTGCACGCCGCGAAATCAATTCCTAGCTCGCGAACGTTGATCGGAACCACTCCCGCAGCCTGTATGATGTCGGCGTAGATCAACGCTCCGTGAGAGTGGGCGATCTCGGCCAGCTCTCTCAGGGGTTCGACTCTACCATTGATGTTGGAAATGAGGGTCACCGCCACCAACGCGGTTCGACTGTCGATCGCGTCGGCCATTTCGTTGAGGGAGACATCCCAGTTCCGAGCTCTTACGATGCGTACGTCGGTTCCGGAACGTCTGAGTCCGATGAGGTTGTGAAGCGAACCTGAGAAGTGCATGTCGTTGGTTACTACGTTGTGGCCGTTGCCCTTGGGGTCGAGTCCATCGATAATGATCTGCTCGCCCGCCTTTGTACTGTGAACGAGTGCGATCTCGGATGCGTTCGCACCGATGAACTGTCCGACGAGACCTCGAATATTGGTACGCATTTCAGTCACGTAGTCGTCGCGGCCGCCGCCCGGGCCGAGTCGTTGAAACTGCATGTAGCGTTGTAGGCCGGCCTGCGCAAACGTGCCGAGCGGTGTACCGCCCGCCGCGTTTATGTAACGTTCGAGTGAGAGTCGCGGGAAATAGGCGCGCCAGTCGTTTGGCCGGCTGTTTGGAGCGGAAGTGCTCCACCGCAGCAGGGATGCATCGGTTGCAACGGTGGCTCCAGCGCCGACTGCAAGAAACTCCCGCCGGTTCATGTGCAGATTTCTACTGGCCGTATTGAGTGTTTCTTCGGTTCAAACATGTGTTCCGGAACAGGGGTTGTAGAAATAGGTCGTAGCGTTAGAATATATGTATGCGTCATACATGTCAATTGTTTAGCGCTGACTAACGAGAATCAAATGTTATTTGAGCATGACGGGCAGCGGCCCGATATTCACGCAACCGCGACTATCGCTGCAACTGCTGTCGTGTCGGGAGACGTTCGGATTGGTCCGGAAACGCGCGTGCTCCACGGCTCCGTAATAACTGCGGAAAGCGGATCGGTCATAGTCGGGGAGC
>CAYRXP010000345.1:0-1527 GCA_964428145.1 uncultured Enterobacteriaceae bacterium | reverse complement strand
CCGTCTGGTGCCGTGGTGCCGTGCCGGACGCATGCCTGTACCGCCCTGTGCAGGCCCTCGCAGAGCCGCAGACGCAACGCCGCGTTATTCCTCGTCGTCGGGCTGTTCTTCTAATCCGAGGGTCGCAGGTTCGAGTCCTGCCGGGCGTACCAACTAAGGTCTTGTCAGCTCTCGTTCTTTCCTCTGCTGTCGAAGTATAAAAAGGTCTCAACTCCGTGGCGCTTGCTGCCGCATACTGCCGTCTGATTGCGTCAGCGCGTCCGCGTAGCCCTGCCGTTCCGGGGGCAGGAAATGAGCATAGGTGCTGAGTAGCAGCGCGGGCAAAGTCCAGCCGCCTTGTTCCTGGACCCACAGCAGCTTCGTGCCCCGGCTCAAATGCAAGCTCGCAAACGTGTGCCTGAGCCCATGCGGCGTAAAGCGTCGCCCTCCCGCTGCAGCCTTCTAGCTCGATTCCGAGTCAAACCGTCCCACTTTTACTTGCCTTGGGTGTACTATCGACGCCCAGGAGTTAATCGCGATGCGTCTATCCATCATTCCCATCGGGCTGGGACTGATACTCGGAGCGACCGTTATTGCCGGGTCAGTGCAGGCCCAGACGGAAGACCATCTCAAGTGTTACCAGGTCAAAGGGGACTTGAAGCTCAAGGGCCTCCTCGATCTCACGACACCACAGTTCGGGCTGGAGGAGGGCTGCAGGATCACTAAGGCGAAGTTCTTCTGCGTCCCGGCGACGAAGAGCAACGTAGACGTGGTGGACGGCAAGACGAAAGAGCCGATCACGCCCCTTCCTTTCACTGCAGCGCCCGCACCTGGGGATCGGATTTGCTGGAAGGTGAAGTGCCCCGAGCCGTTTCCACCTGATCAGTTGGTGACGGATCAGTTCGGGACACAGACGTTGACGAGACTCAAAGCGAAGCTCCTGTGCACGCCGGCGGTGAAAGGGACGGATTTCTGCGGCGACGGCGTCATCACGGGGACCGAGGCGTGCGAGCCTGCGGACGATGACGCCTGCCCGGGCTTGTGTCAGCCGGACTGTAGCTGCGAAGTCATCCCTTCGACCTGTGGGAATGGCTTCATTGACGGCAACGACGACTGCGACGGCCTCGACCTGGGTGGAGCGACGTGCCAGGGCCTGGGCCTCGGGGACGGCACACTGGCCTGCACGCTGGGCTGTGGCCTGGACGTAAGCGGGTGCACGCCGTTCCCCTGCTCGTTCCCGGCCACCGGCCAGGTGAGCTGCTGGGACCCTAATGGCACGCTGGTCGCCTGCGCGGGCAGGGGCCACGATGGCGAGATTCAGGCGGGGGAAGCGCTCGCGTACATGGACAACCTGGACGGGACCATCACGGACCTCACCACGGGGCTGGTGTGGGAGAAGAAGAGCGACGACGAGAGCATCCACGACATGGATACGTCGTATACCTGGGACAACGCGTTTGCGGTGCACATCGCGACGCTGAACGACCCCAACGCACCCTTTGCCGGGCACACCGACTGGCGGGTGCCGGACTACAAGGAGCTGGTGAG
>CAYRXP010000344.1:0-1527 GCA_964428145.1 uncultured Enterobacteriaceae bacterium | reverse complement strand
AAAGGCGCCTACACGACGGAAGCAGGTAGCCATCCTATAGCACCCTGTGGGCCCGCATAGTGTACGGTAATCCCTGGTTTTCGGTACAGGCCGGGGCTTCCGCCTATACGGAAAACAGTTCCTTTCCGTACATCCTGCGCTCCTAGTGGGAAAAGCCACATCTTCCGGCCCCGTTTGGTGCTAGTATCGGGACGTCTCATGGACCCATCCGGCCATCTCTGGTTAAGGAGGGCACGAGCATGACAAACATTCTCCGCTTCCTTTGCGCAGTCTTGCTGTGTGGCGCCGTTTCGACGCCTGCATCGGCCCAGTACCTCTCGGAGGATGAGCTGACAAGGCTAATGGCGGGCACGAGCATCGAAACGACAAACCGCAAAGACTTCCCCTATTTCATGAGATTCAATGCCGATGGCTCCCTGGAAGGCAGGATCGAAACACCTAACCGGGAACGTCTCGACGACGGCAAGTGGTGGACGGAGGAGCAAAAAAGGACAGGCGCCGGCAGGCTCTGTCATCAGTTCGAGGTATTCGGCAAGGGAAGAGTCAATTGCAGTAGTTACGCGATTGAATACGACGGTCGTACCCTTGGGAGGTACCGCGGCGACGACTCGCGAAGGCGAAAAGACTGGGTCATCACCAAGCCCGGCCCCCAGGCAAGCGCGGTCATAGCGGCCAAAAAAGCCACCCGGATCGCCGGGCCGTCCCCCGCACCTGCCGTCCAGCAGCCGCTGGCGGTGGCCCGGGACACAGCGCCTCCGGTGATCGACGTGCCCGGCGCGCTCGCGGCGAGGAGCGCCGCGGTCGAGATTGCCGGGCGGGTCAGCGATTCCTCACGGATCGTCGAGGTCACGATGGACGGGCTCCCGATTCCGGTCGCGGCCGACGGTTCCTTCAGTTCGCGGCGCGGTGTGCCTACGGGCGAGAGCACTATCACCGTCGCAGCCGTGGACGAATGGGGCAACCGCGCTGAACGCAAGGTGACCGTGACGCGCGAGGCGGTCGTTACGCAAAGGCGGATCAAGGTGCCTGCCAAGCCCCCCGTGGCGCCGAAGCCAAATCCCTACGCCGGCATCCATTTCGGCGCCTATCACGCGCTGGTCATCGGCAACAACAACTATCGCGATTTGCCCAAGCTCAAGACGGCGGTGAACGACGCCCGCGCCGTGGCCAGGCTGCTGACCGACGATTACGACTTTTCCACCAAGCTGCTGATCGACGCCACCCGTGCCGACGTCATCGCCGCCCTGGCGCGCATGCGGGCGAAGCTGACGGCCAACGACAATCTGCTGATCTACTATGCCGGCCACGGCGTCGTCGACAACATCACCGAGCAGGGCTACTGGCTGCCGGTGGACGCCGAGAAAACGGTGCCGACCAACTGGGTTTCCAACAACGACATCACCACCATGTTGCGCGCCATCCGCGCCAAGCACATCATGGTAGTGGCGGATTCGTGCTATTCCGGGACCCTCGTGCGCGCGGCGGCGGCGAGGATGAAGACGGGCCGGGGACGGGCGGTGTGGGTCA
>CAYRXP010000343.1:0-1539 GCA_964428145.1 uncultured Enterobacteriaceae bacterium | reverse complement strand
CGATACTGCTGCGGACCTGAGCATTGGTCAGCCCCGGCAGATGCGCCCACAGCATTGCTGCGATGCCCAAAACGTGAGTGGTGGCGGGGTTCTTGCTGTAATTTCCAGTCATGGCAGCCCTCCGGATCGTCGGGCAGCATGTTGCAGAGTTCATTGGGCACCGTGGAAAGGATCGTATGACCCGGGGCAAGAACTGATACCCAATCACCAAAGGTGGAAAAATAGGCCAAGTTGTCGAAATAGTCGGTGGCGGCCACCGCGATGACATTGTCAAACGCGGCTGGATAAAGCTTTTCTGTACTATAGCCATTACCCGCTCCGGCAACAATGACGACCCCCTGGTTCCAGGCGTAGTTCACCGCACTCAGTAAGGTCTGGGAAAATTGGGGGCCAGCCAGGCTCAAATTGATCACCTCATACCCCGAATCGGCTGCGTAGGTAATGGCGTCCGCAATATCCGCGTCCTCACAAACACCCTGGATAATGCCAAACACCGCCAGAAAGTAATCCTCATAACACACCTTCAACGAGCCGATCGAGGCTTCCCAGGCCACCCCTGCGATACCGACTCCATTGTCGGGTTCGGCAGCGGCAGTGCCCGCTACGTGGGTACCGTGCCCAATGATGTCGCCTGGGGGCGAGCCATGCTGCCCCACGAAACTGGCCTGCTCAATACATTTCGAAGCCAGGTCGACATGACTGCAATAAACCCCGCTGTCCAGGATGGCGATCCGAATGTCGGCGCTCCCATGGGTGATGCTCCATCCTTCCGGAGCGTCAATGTCCGCATCGGCGACACCCGTGTAGGCAGGAACGATCAAAGTCCCAAACAGGGGATCTACGGTGGCCCCGAAGGATTGACCAAGATTGTCCAATCCCCACTGCTCGTCATAAAAGTTCTGGATCTGCAAACTCGGTTCACTCCCTTCCGTAGTAACCGGAAGAAACAAGGGACGCTGGTAGTTCGGCTCGGCAAAGGTAACGTTGGGGGTTGCGCTGATATCGCTGAAGCGCCGCCAGGACGGTTCCGTTGGGCACGGCAACGACCTGGACACCGATAGCGGCAATGGTTTTCAGCACGTTTCCCCCTGCCTGACTGTGGGCCGCACTAATCTCAGAGGCAGCGGTTCCGGGATGAAAGGCGACCAGGAGAGTATCCGGCGCGAAGGGTTGGGGTGAATTACTCTGTGACTGTGCGATGAGAAGCGGCGAGCCGACTAAAACAAGAAGAAGGACAATTGCGGTTAGAACAAGAATAGAAACAAGTCGATGGTGCATGATAGATTTCTCCTGCCGATAATTCCTGCGATCCCGTTATTGGGTGAGGCTGTTTGTTGCCCTATTGTGTGAAGTTGTGGACATCCGTGCTGTGACTTAAGTCACATTCAGAACTTTGTTCTTGAAAACGAGTCCCGTTTAAGGGTCAGGAATCTCAAGAAAGCAAAGCAAAGATGAAAGAACTGACACTGCGTGCGGCCCTTGTTGGCCTTCTTCTGGCTGTTGTCATGGGAGCCGCCAACGTCTACCTTGGCCTGAAGG
>CAYRXP010000342.1:0-1541 GCA_964428145.1 uncultured Enterobacteriaceae bacterium | reverse complement strand
TTATTAATACCACAACCCTGCTCTTTAAGCTTACTCGAACAGGCGGTGTCAGACCGTAATTTCTGAAAACCTTATCCTCAAACACCAGTTGCCGTCAGAATTAGTAATTCGCCATGCACAGGTGTTTTAAAGTGGCGATTAGCATGAGATGCTTGTTACTAATAGCTCCTCGGGACGGGCTCGAACCGCCGACCTAGTGATTAACAATCGCTAATATATTAAGGTATGTGGGGCTATTAAAAGACTTGGGGGTACTATTGGGGGTATACATAAAAACCACATTATATAATTATCTCTAAAATCAAATAGATAGGCGGCTAATATGATTGATGGCCATCGGCACCAATTTTCGCAATTCAAGGACTTGAGTATATACGAGTTAACTATATACAAAGACAATTAATCACGGTAATCAACATGGAATTTATTTCTGTTTTTTTCCTGGCCGTAATAGTATGGCTTATCATTATATATAATCTGTTTGTGCGTGATAAAAACAGGGTGTTGGCCGCATGGAGTGATATTGATGTTCAGCTTAAACGCCGACATGATCTGATACCAAAATTAATTGATGCTGTTAAGCAATATGCTGCTTATGAAAGCTCAACTTTGAGTGCTATCACGGCGCTACGATCTGAAAGTGCAGAGGCTGTCGGCATTGAAAGGAAAGGACAGATTGAGAGTGAATTAAGCACGAAACTGCATCAACTTATCGCTCTAGCTGAAGACTACCCTGATCTGAAAGCAAACCAGTCCTTTCTTGATTTACAGAAAAACCTGACAGATGTCGAAAATCATATCCAGTATGCACGTCGTTACTACAATGGTACAGTTCGTAACTTGAACATCCGTATCGATTCTTTTCCCGATATACTTATTGCGAGAATTTTTCGATTTATCCCAGCGGAATTTTTTGATTTTGATGAAGCAATTTGAAAGGGAATCTAGGATTATGCGCCAGTTAATAACACTGCTGTTAATTTCATTTACGACTATTGGTCTGGCTGAAGAACGCATACACAGTTATCACAGTGATATAGTTGTTGATGATAAAGGAGATATGACTGTCACGGAGACTATTACGGTTAATGCCGAAGGTATTAAAATAAAACGCGGTATATATCGTGACTTTCCAACCCAGTACAAGGACCGTTTTGGAAATAAATACAAAGTAGGATTTTCAATCGTTCAGGTTTTACGTGACGGAAGTCCAGAAAAATTCCACACGGAAAAAAAATCAAATGGCATACGTATTTATATTGGGGAAAAGGATCGTTATCTAAAAAAAGGGGATTACACTTACGCAATTACTTATCGAACAAATCGCCAGCTTGGTTTTTTTGATCAACATGATGAGCTGTACTGGAATGTGACCGGTAATGATTGGGATTTCCCTATTGATAAAGCCAGTGCAACTGTACATTTACCAAAAACTATTCCACAAGATTCGCTCAGTGTTAAAGGCTATACTGGTATATCTGGTAGTAAAGACCAGAATTATACGGCCAGCATTAGATCAGATGGGTCGGCATATATTGAAG
>CAYRXP010000341.1:0-1551 GCA_964428145.1 uncultured Enterobacteriaceae bacterium | reverse complement strand
TCGTTGGAGGCCTGGTGGCTTTTCTAGGCGCCAGTGTCCTGGTTTTGGTTGGCAAAGGCGATTTTGCGGTTGATTGGAATGCCATGCTCGTGGTTCTGGCGATGGTGCTCCAATCGATCTATTTCATTTTGCAACGCAAGCTGAGTTTCCGGTATTCGGCGGTGGCTCTGGCCCTGCTTACGATCTGGGTCGGTGCAATAACGCTCTTGCCTTGGGCCAGCGGCGTCTCGGAAGCGATCGCACTTGCTTCAGCGCGATCGATATGGGCGCTGATTTTTCTCGGCTGCATCTGCGGTGTCGTACCCTACATCGGCTGGGCTCTGGTGCTTTCGCGGCTTCCCGCAAGCCGGGCCGGGATCTGGCTCTATTTGATCCCACCGTTATCGATCCTGATCGGTTGGCTTGTTCTTAATGAAACCCCAACGCTGGGGCTTTTGGCGAGCGGCACGGTCATCCTTGCCGGTGTGGTAATCGCAAAAAGCAAAGCGGGCAAGACGACTTCCTGAACAAATCAAAGGTTCTGTGCCGTAGAAACGTGGCTTCCGCTAGCCAAACAAACGTTTTTCTGGTAAATTTGAATTATCTTGATTAATATCTTTCTTGATTAACGTTGTCGGGCGCTCGCCGTGGGCGTAGACTCTTGAATACAAGGTAACATCAATCACAGGGAGGAATTGATGAAAAGGCCAGTTCGATTTTACCTAAACTCCGCATCGGTCGTAGCATTGTTGGCTGCCGGTTTGATAGGCGCAAATCCAAACCCAACCCAAGCCCAACAGGTAGCCAGTCCACGAGTGATTGAGGAAATTATCGTGACCGCGCGGAAGCGGACGGAAACGCTACAAGACGTGCCCTTCTCGATCGCGGCACTGACCGAAAACACCATGCGCAACCGCGGCATCAGGACCTTGGAGGACGTTGCACTCAACGTGGCGGGCTTTACGGTTCAGAATCTCGGACCGGGTCAGAGCCAGGTGGCCATCCGCGGCATTTCGGCCGGCCAGATCGTCCGCGATCAGCCGGGCGTGAAAGAGCAGGTCGGCGTCTATCTCGACGAATCCGTGATATCGCTGTCGCTCTTTACGCCGGAAATTGATCTTTTCGACATGAACCGCGTCGAGGTGCTGAGGGGCCCGCAGGGGACGCTGTTCGGCTCCGGATCTACGTCGGGTACCGTCCGTTTTATTACCAATCAGCCCGATCTTGAGAAAACCGAGATAATCGCCGAGGTCACCGGCGGGAAAATTGACGGGGGCGATTTTGACGGGTCGATTAAAGCTGTGGTCAATTTCCCGCTCGCGCAGGGCAAAGCGGCGCTGCGCATCGTCGGCTATTACAATGAAATTGGCGGATTCATCGATGCCGTCCAACCCGGTGGCAGCGTGAACAAAGATGTCAACGAAGGCGAACGCATTGGATTCCGCGCCGCGCTCGCGTTTTCGCCGAGCGAGAATTTGAAGATCACCCCGCGGGTCATTTACCAGGACATCGAGGTCAGCGGGTTTAACCGGGTCGATCTCTTCAACATTCTGGCGAACCCGTTTACGACGA
>CAYRXP010000340.1:0-1551 GCA_964428145.1 uncultured Enterobacteriaceae bacterium | reverse complement strand
CCCCCTCATTTCTGTTACGGGCACCATCGACGATGGGCTCCGCACCCCCTACTCCCACGCCGCCACCGTCTCCATCGCCCGCGAGCTTCCCGGCAACCTCATCGTTGAAGTTGCCTACGTCGGCCGCCGCGGCATCAACCTGCCCATTCAGCGCGATTTCGCCATGGGCGCCGACCTCCGCGCCTCTGGCACGACCGCCTTCCAGGCTTCCCGGGACCTCATCGGGTTGGCTGAGCAGGGGCAAGACATCCTCACCCTGGGGCCCATTCCGTTCTGGGAGAACTTGTTCCCGGGCTTCGGTCCCACCGGCGTCAACGGGGGCTGCCTTCCCTGGGATGTGTTCAATGTGGATCCCCTTGGCAATTGCGGCTTCTCCACCACCCAGGTAGCTTTCGACAACATGCTTGGCTGGCATGGTACCCTCGGCCCGGGGGGCGTCGCTAACCCCGGGTTCGGTGCCATTAGCTTCTTCCTCGACGACGTCGACTTCTCTGGGTTGCCTTCCTTCGCGACCTGCCCCAATGGCACTGATGTCGACGGCGACGGCTTCCTCGACTGCCCCTTCACCTTCTTCCCCGGCCAGTGGGTGGCATTGAACGGCTGGACGGGTCTGGCCCGTTCCGAGTACCACGCCCTCCAGGTCTCGGTACGCAAGCGGATGAGCCACGGGCTGCTCTTCAACATTAACTACACCCTCTCCCACTCCCTCGACCACGCGTCCGTCCCCGAGCGCGTTAGCACCTCCTTTGGCTCCAATATCGGGGCAGGCACCAGTGGTCTGATGACCAATGCTTGGGACATCTCCAAGCAGTACGCCGACTCCGACTTCGACATGCGCCACCAGCTCAACGCCCACTGGACCTATGAACTGCCCGTCGGCCGCGGCAAGGCCTGGGGCAGCGGCATCTCCGGCTGGGCCAACCAGATTGTCGGCGGCTTTTCCATCTCCGGCATTTTCCACGCCAACAGCGGCTTGCCGATCGGCATCGCCAACGGGCGCACCTGGCCCACCAACTGGAACATCTCGCCCAACGCTACTTGCGCTCCCGTCGGCAGCCACCCCCTGGGCCTGGCGACGGGACCCTGCCCCGCCACCCAGAACGTCAGCAACGGCCCGCGTGGCCCCAACATCTTCGCAGACCCCGATG
Organism: uncultured Enterobacteriaceae bacterium; assembly: GCA_964428145.1. Lineage (GTDB taxonomy): Bacteria > Pseudomonadota > Gammaproteobacteria > Eutrophobiales > Eutrophobiaceae > SMWN01. The sequence continues at coordinate 403 of CAYRXP010000340.1, read as the reverse complement.
CCGCCTTTCTGAACTTCCGCCACACCGCCCCGGGTGACACTGGCAACCGCAACCCCATGAGCGGCGACAACTACATCAACATCGACTTCGGCATCGCCAAGGAGTTCAGCATGCCTTGGGAAGGCCACCGCTTCGTGTTCCGCTGGGATATCTTCAACCTGTTCAACTCCGCCTACTTCGACTCCGGCCAGATCAGCGCGAGCCTAACGAGCCCGGGCACCTTTGGCGACTACCAGGAAGTCCTAGGGAGGGAGCGCCTAATGCAGGTGACGCTGCGGTACGTGTTCTAAGCGCTAAGCAGCAGCGGCAAGAAACTTCGGGCCTTCCGTTGCCTACCGAGGCAACGGAAGGCCCGAGTTGCTTTGATCCCAGCGCTCTCTCAAGGCTGGCTTTTCCACGACAT
>CAYRXP010000339.1:0-1556 GCA_964428145.1 uncultured Enterobacteriaceae bacterium | reverse complement strand
GCCCCGTGGCACAGAGAGTCTCGAGTGGCGAACGATTCAGGAAGATAGTCAATGGTAGCCGCAGATGAACGCTGATGCAGGCAGATTGGCGCTGATTACCTGCCGAAATCTGCTCGTTTCTGCAATTCTTCGATCCAGCCACAATACAATTGATTACATCGGATGCCTCTCGCCCGGCATTGTAGAGTGACGTGAACGAGGCATCCGAATGTCAACGTGGCGGGGAGGACCAGGTACGACAACTTGTAGCATTTACGCGGTGTTACGGGTGTCCTCGTCGTACTGAATCGGGGCAATGCAGCAGGTACTTCAGCCCCTCTCACCAACTGTCAACACGTAAAAAATGGCGACACTCCGCCGCCGGCCTAATGCAGCCTGGTAACCTGTGCACGACGAAGGCTTTAGCACCCACCGACACGAGCTCACCACTGTAAGGAGACTACACACTCCCGACTGAGCGGGCGCCGCGGGCAAGTGTCGTAACTCATTGTTATACATGACGTTATGACGATACGCCCGGGTGGCACGCAGCCTGCACTAGAGACGACCCTTGGAATAAAAACGAGAGGGCTCCGTCATGTACTTACATGGATCGAATCCACTGACCTTTGTCTCCGTCCTCAGCCTGGGCATTGTCGGGCTCAGCGCCTGCAACGACTCGACTGCGCCGGATGACCTGGGCAGCGACCCGCCGATATCATCGGTGGCTGATCTCCAGGAAGCTTTGGATGCAGGCTCCATCAGGGTGGCGATCACCATCGCCTCCAACGGAACTGTTGCCCGCCAGGTAGATGTCTTGGCCTCAGGTGCAACCGATGCCGGGGCGTCGATTCAGAGCACCGTGATTGGATTCGAACTTCAGGCGAACCAAACACTTCTGCTTACGCTGGCGCCCGGAAACATCTTCGTCAGGGTCGGTGATAGTACTCGATTGGCCGGCGATCACGATGACGAGCTGGACTTCGGGAGTTTTGTGGTGCGACTCGGGAAGGCCCTCTCGGAAGGCCAGGAATTTACGGTGAGAGCCCGGGGAGACGTTTCCCAAGCTCCGAGCGGATCTGATTTATTAGAACTCGTGGCGTCGCAAGTGAATTCCGGTTTTGCTTCCGACGAGATTCGCCTGGAACTGAACATCGACCGCAATAATCTCGAGCTCAATGATACTCCTCCGCCCGATGCGTGGATCAACGCGTTGGGCCTTCATCTCGAGCTGCGTGTCAGCACTGGTGAGACTGCACTGGCACGCTCCAATGACGATCTGGCGAAAGGCAGCGACTCGTCCGGTGAAAACGTCGGCGACTCGCCCGACGAAGACTTCACGGGTCAGGTGGAGTCGGTAAACCTCGAGGACAATTCTTTTGTCACCTCGGAAGGGATCGTCGTCCGTGTGAGCGACGATACGGAGATTTGGCAGCCCGAAGGCGATCACCTCCTTACGTCCCTCGAGGCGGTGGCCGAAGTCCTGGAGACTGGCAGGCCCGTGTTCGCCGCGGGGCATGGTACTGTCGAGAGCTCCGACCCGTTAGTGATACTCGCCCATCACGTGGTGTTCGAGG
>CAYRXP010000338.1:0-1567 GCA_964428145.1 uncultured Enterobacteriaceae bacterium | reverse complement strand
GATGAGAACAGGCTAAACCCGAAACCTGTGACGACTAATGCACCGATCAAATAACTGATTGAGCTGGCTACATTTAATAATGCTAGCATGAGTAAGCCGAATGCTGTTATTGCCATGCCAATAGAAGCGATGACTCTGGGTTCAATCTTATCTGACAAGCGTCCAACAAACGGGGAAAAGACTGCCATTGTTAAGGGTTGTATCATCATAATTACACCCGCTATTGTTGCAGACATCCCTTTTAAATATTGTAAATACAAACTGATTAAAACGATATTAGCAAATATCGCGGCGTAGATAATAAATGATGCGAAACATGAAAATGCGAATACCCGATTCATTCCAAACAACGTAATATCAAATATGGGATGTACCGTACGTTTTTCCAGGTAAATGAAGGCCCAGATTCCAGATAGTCCGAATATTAAAAGCAATAAACCAACTAAATTAGGTAACGTTGAAACACCAAAACATAATAGAACAATGGATAAGGCGTACAAGACCGCTCCCTTCACATCAAATACGCCTTGCTCATCAGCAGACCAATCTCCGGGAACTTTAAGCAGGCCAATCAATAGCACAACAATCGCAAGTGGTATATGAAAGACAAAACTTGCTCGCCATCCATAGAGATCAATAAGCAAACCACCTATCAATGGACCACAGGTTAAGCCAAGATAGATTGTTGATACTGTCAGACCAATGGCATGTCCTCGTTGTTTGGGAGGAAACACCGAGGTCACAATTGCAATCTGTGTTGCGTACAGCATTGCAGCACTCATCCCTTGTAAAAAACGCGCCGTGATCAAGAACGTACCATTGCTTGCCAATGATGCAAGAAGCGATGTGACAATGACACTTACAGTACCAATCAGAAAAATGCGTTTGCGACCTACCATGTCCGCGATACGACCAAAGACAAGTACAAACATTGCGCTTGCCATCAAAAAGGCCATTGGTATCCAACCAAGCATCACTGCATCCAATTTCAGATCTTCAGCAATGGTCGGTAGTGCTACATTGGCAGCAGACAACATCAAAGGAGTTGTAAATGCGTTTAACAACACCATTACCAATGCAGCCCGCTGCAATGATACATTCTCGACAGGGTTATCCATCATTGGATTTAGTTATTCTGAATTCACCTATATTAAAATCATAATTTCTAACTTCATTCGCCACCCTCAGACATTTCATTCTTAAGTTCTATAACGCGTATCTTAACTTCAATACGTTCCATTGGGTTATCACGCGTATCCCTCTTCTGCGAAACGATTTCATCGGCCACTTCCATACCGCTAACAACTTCACCGAAAACAGTATACTGATGATCCAGAAAACTGGATTTTTTAATGACAATAAAGAATTGCGAACCGGCACTATCAGGATCGCGTGAACGAGCCATGGATAAAGTACCTCTCACATGGGGCTTGTCATTAAACTCTGCATCGATCGCATAACCTGGACCACCTGTGCCATGCGTTGATTTGTCTGACCCTTTACTATTCGGATCGCCACCCTGAATCATGAAGCCTGGGATAACTCTGTGAAATATCGTACCGTCATA
>CAYRXP010000337.1:0-1568 GCA_964428145.1 uncultured Enterobacteriaceae bacterium | reverse complement strand
GTGTACAAGAACAGTCGGGTGGCGGTGAGATCGTTGGTACCTTGCTTGGCGCAGCTCTGGGTGGCCTGGTTGGCTCACAATTTGGTGGCGGAAAAGGAAACAAGGTTGCGATCGGTGCTGGTGTTCTGGCAGGTGGCTTTCTGGGTAATAAGGTTGGTAAGTCTCTGGATTGTCAGGATCAACAATATCATTATGATACAACCCAAAATGCACTTGAAATGGAAAAAACAGGTCAGACTTCAACGTGGACCAATCCAGACACGGGTCATTCTGGAGATGTGACACCGACCCGGACCTATACCCTGGAAGGGCAACCTTGTCGCGATTTTACCCAAACTATTTATGTCGATGGCTCAAATGAATATATCGAAGGAACGGCTTGTAGACAAGAAGACGGAGTCTGGAGGCCGAAGAGTTAACTGGGTTGAGTTTGTGTAACCAATCTTGCAGTTTTTCCATTTATACAAGTAATTCCAGTAACTAAGGATATCTGATTATGAATAAGATATGTGCTTTTGCCAGCCTGTTACTTTTTCTTATACCTCCTGTTATAGCGCACGATGATGAAACACTGTTTAACACAGTGAACTTGCAAGCCCAGGCTGAGCGAGAAATTCCAAACGATCAAATGATCGTTTTGCTTGCCACTGAACACGAAGGTTCAGACACTGCCAGCCTTGCTGCGAAGATAAATTCAGATATGCAGTGGGCGCTTGAACAAATTAAAAAATATTCAAACGTTGAGAGTCAGACAAAAAGTTATCAGACCTATCCAACATACAGAAAGCAAATCATTATTGGTTGGCGTGCGAGTCAGCAGATAGAAATCAAGAGTGAAAACATTGCGGCACTCACAGAACTGGTAGGAAAAGTGCAGGAAAAACTACAAGTCAAACAAATGAGTTTTAACCCGACCAGAGAAACTCGAGTAAGGTTCGAGAATGAATTGCTCGAAGAGGCCATGCAAGCGTTCCTGGCACGCGTTGAAATTGTAAAAAAACATATGCCAGTAAAAAATCATCGAATCATTAATCTGAACATCAATACCGGCGGATATCGCCCACCGGTAGTACATGCACAAATGGCAATGATGAAATCTATGGAGATGGCGAGTGCGCCCTCTGTAGAAGCAGGCAAAAGTAAAATAACCGTGACTGTTTCTGGTAGTGTTCAATATTATTGAAAAACTATTACGCAGCGTATGCAGGCATTTAAAAAATCATGGTTTAGGGGCTCTGCTAATTGTCAATAATGGAAATTTCTAAAATGGCTACCAATTTTCATATGACAATTAATGACATTTTTTCATGTCGCGACTTAGTAACCACCAATTTACAGGCCACGCAGCTAAAAACCCTGCTGGTATTGCTACCGCTATTCCATACCAAAATATCGGAGTGAACACAGATCCTGACTGCATGCCACCCACCATATAGTCAGCAGCATTCATAAAAATTTCCATTACACCAATTGATATCGCTTCCCCAATCCAGATTAATTTAAGTGCATCAAGAAAAGATTTTTTCTGTCGTCGCATGACTGGAACTAAACCTAGCGTAAAACCTGAG
>CAYRXP010000336.1:0-1568 GCA_964428145.1 uncultured Enterobacteriaceae bacterium | reverse complement strand
TGGGTAGCTCCTTTGCTCCTGCAACTGCTACATTAATACGTCCATGTATGTCATCTTGAATTTTCATATTAAACTGTTCCAGTTTGTTCGCAGTACGCACAAGGGTACAAATTGGCTTTTACGCCCCCGGTCATTATTAATTCCCCCTACCTATGGTGTATAAGCAGTCGTCATTTTATTCCTATTAATGGGTTATGAAATCCTCTCTATTGGGTAGAAAAATAGTAGAAATATGTAGTTAATATGGGGTAGATTTGTAATTATGTATTAGGTGTTTCATTGAATCCTGTTGTTGCGATTGTTACTTTAATAACTGAATATAATAGGTAGTTTTACTTGAGAACAAATAATTTTTTATATCACTATATCTCTGTCGCGGTTGAATGAGGTCAACATGAAAAATTTCAAATATATTATTGGTCTAATTCTCGTTATCTCTTCACTTTCGGTGAGTCAGGTATATGCAGAAGGAAAATGGTGGGAAAAAGGTTTGGACCTCTTTAAATCATCGGATGACGATAAGCAATCAGGTGATCTTAGTATTGGTGAAATTGGTGGTGCATTTAAGGAAGCACTGCGTATCGGCTCAGGTAATGTGGTAGAAAAATTGGGTGTTGTTGATGGTTTTAATACTGATCCTGCTATCCATATACCCTTGCCAGAGAAATTAAATACTGTAAAGACTATGTTAGATAAAGTTGGCATGTCCGAATCAGTTGATGATTTAGAATTAAAACTTAACCGCGCTGCTGAAGCTGCAACTCCAAAGGCCAAAGCACTTTTCATACAGGCAATTAATGACATGACTTTTGATGATGTCAAAACGATATACGAAGGTCCGGAAGATTCCGCAACGAGATATTTTCAAAAGAAAATGTCTCCTGCATTGATCGAAGAAATGCGTCCGATAATCGATAACAGCATGTCAGAGGTGGGTGCAGTTAAGGCCTATGATAGTGTTATGGGCGAATATCAATCTTTACCCTTTGTACCCGATGTAAAAGCAGATCTAACTGACCATGTTGTTCAAAAAGGAATAGATGGGATATTTTATTATATTGCAAAAGAAGAAGCGGCTATTAGAAAAGATCCTGTGAAACAAACTACCGATTTGTTGAAGAAAGTATTCGGTTCTAATTGATTATTAAATCTTCTCTATTTGGTAGAAATATATACTCAATATCGGGTAGATCTTTTTCGTTTTACTCAAAGTCTTCAATAGTAGGTTCTTCTAAACCCTGAATAATTAGGGACAGATTTATTTATATTCTTTTCCTTTTTTTTCAAATCGTGAAAATCTACTGAACTAGCGCCTTAAGCTTTAAAATTGTACCGGCACGGAGAATACTAACTGTATATTCTTGCCCTAGTTTCATGGATTCAAGGTAGTCTTGTATTGCTGTCGGATTTTCTGCCATAACGTGTACGTTATCAACGGCCAGAATGACATCACCACCTATGAATAGGGGTTTACCTTGGATATGTATAGTAATCTTTCCACCTTCAATTCCAATTTTATCTGCTGGTGAGCCTGATGCAACTCTTTGTACTAAGTAACCGTGTCTTTG
>CAYRXP010000335.1:0-1583 GCA_964428145.1 uncultured Enterobacteriaceae bacterium | reverse complement strand
GAACAAATTTATTCGCCACATCCTTGTGGCTCACCTTTCAGGCCATCACGCATAGCGTGATGTTCAAAACTTGCTCCTGCAGTTTTGTGAACAGATGAAAGCAGTGAAACTGGCCTCGAAGAGGTGGAGTACATGGATGTACGGAATAATCCTCTACCCCCAGCCAATATAAACAATAAGTTAAATAAACACGCTCCTATTAAACTATAAATATCCCATTTATCTGGCAGTTAAGGCGAAAGTACTGTTTCTGTGGAAGGGGTGCAAAAGCGGATAGGAGTCCCATAGTTGTTATCCTAACTGTCCGCTTTCCCATAAACCAGAAGTTACCCTGCCGCCTTAATAAAGTCAGCTTCTTATGTTGGCTGATTGCTCTCCTCTGGCTCAAGTTGAATAATTCCACTGGCGTTACTGTCTCTAATGTAAGAACAGCAGTACATATACACTCGCCAGAACTAACTGCATCAAGGCAAAAGGGACGGCTTTGATCACAAATTCACCAAAAGACAGAGACAATTTGTATTTATGAATAATGGTCACTGCAACCAGGGTGGATGCACTGCCAATGGGGGTAATGTTGCCACCCAGATTGGCACCGAAAACCACAGCCCACCACAGTGCTGAATCACTAGCAGTACCTTGCGCAGCCAAAATTTTTGTCAGCATGGCAGCCAAGGGAATATTGTCAGTAACCGAACTAAAAATCGCCGAAGTCCACAACAGCGCACCGGTCCCCAGTGCACTCGTACCATCGCCGATAATCCACGACAGGCCTTTGCCGATCAGATCGAGCACCTGAGCATGTTCCATTACATTAATGACAACGAACAGGGACATAAAAAATATTATCAAGTCCCAGTCTATGGCCTTATAAAAATCATCTACTTCGGATTTAAACCGCGCCAGCATGATGACTGCAAAAGACATGGCAACAAATCCTATACCCAGTTCCTTTATCACCGGGGTAATGGATGCAGTGGCAATGGCAACAATAAACGCGAGGAGAATAAAGCCAGAAAAATAGAAAAAGTTGCGGCTTTTTATACCGTCATTTTCATCAAAGCCTGCGATCAGCGTTAGCGCTGCTTCTTGCTCTGCTTCGTTTGCCAGTCGTTGCACACCGAAAAGTTTTGCGCCCATAAAAAGCGTTGCAACCATCGCTACGACGACAAATGGACTGGCGACCAGGAAAAACTTCACAAAACTGATACCAGCAGCATTACCGACAATGATGTTGGGAACAGAACTGATCAGGGTTAACAGACCGCCAATGTTGGTAAGTAAACCTTCAATCAACAAAAATCCCAGTAACTTATCATTGCGTCCCAATTTGCTTAGGGAAACGCCGGTCAGTGAGCCAACGATAATCATAGCCGTAACATTGTTAAGCACCGCGGAAAATACCACGGTCATCATGCCGTAGTACCAGAGTAATGCGAGGGGGTCGCCTTTGGATGCCTTGGTGAGTTTAATGGCGATCCAGGTAAACAGACCCGAGCGTGAAGTAACATCCACAAACAGGCTGGAACCGATAATGATAGCAATCACCTCCCAGTCCACTGCTTCAATGTAAACCGGCATGT
>CAYRXP010000334.1:0-1598 GCA_964428145.1 uncultured Enterobacteriaceae bacterium | reverse complement strand
ACATGGTCTGGGTCGTGACACAGATTGTGGAAATTAAAGGCATGCCCCCACATGCCAAACTTATAGTTCAGGGGCACCTTAGAGGATCAATGACGATATCGCTGGATGCTCTCACCGATCAATTTCTTTATGAGCGGATCTAAGTACCGTATTTCGTCGCCGGGTTTAGTAGGGCTACCGAGTCACGGCTGGCGGAGGGGGCGGCCCCGGCGGCGTTAGCGGATCGGGCCGTCTTTTTTATGGGTTGCGGAGTTACTTGGACAGACGCTCGAAGTTCTTCTTCATGTGAGGGTATTTGGCAAAAAGTTCCTGCCGCGCCTTGAGTATCTCGAGGATTACCTCGTCAGTGTAATCCTCAACGTCAGCCTTTACCATTGACTGAAAATTCTCCTTCGGCCCGGTAAAGACCGTGCCATCTGACCAAGCCGCGACGTAGGCAACTTCCTTCGCACTTTTTCCATCCTTATACGACAATGGAACGTCTACGACGAGGACACCTGACAAATCCATTACAATAGTAATGACACAACCTTTGTGCCGCCCGTTAATCTTGATGGCGAACCCAACTAAATTCACGAACAGGACCGACGTGAGATAAGAAGCTTTATCCTTCTCAACAACCTTAATTCCGTTAGCGATCAGCTTAAGCTCGACGGCGTTCTTTATGGCCTTCGGGTTGGGTAGGCAATCATCCCTTACCTTGTCTTTTAACCGAACTTCAACCACCGACGTTGCGGCAAGAATAGCGTCCTCGACACCCTGCCCCGCGACGGGCGCTGCCATCCCAACCAGCACCCCGACCAGCGCCGCGAGTATGATGCGTTTCATGTCAGTCTCGCCGATCTTCCCCTGACCGACGGGCATCCTTGCGGCGCTCTTGCTCCAACCCAACATTCCTGTGCGTTATTTCATCGCCCGGGAATAACTCTCTTGATAGGCTTCGTCGATCTCCGTGACCTTTACTGTCCCTCCGAACAAGCCTCCGATTAGACCATACCCTGCCGACTTTGTTGTCTGTCATGTCCCTGCTTCCTTTATAGCGTTACCTGCAAGCCGATCAGACTAGCGCGGCATGGTGGCGGTGTTAGCCGACGAAATCTACCAGCGTTAACTCGAAAGTCAGGGCCTCGCCGGCTAGCGGATGGTTGATGTCGAAGGTCACGTTCTTGTCGCTGAATTCGACTACCTTCACGGGGACCAGATTGCCTTTTTCGTTCTTCGCCTTAAGGACGGTTCCTATCTCCAGTTTGATCTCTGCCGGTATGCTGTCACGCTCGACGGTTTTTATGAGCTGTGGATTATACGCCCCGTGGGCGTTTTCCGGCTCCAAAGTCACACTCTTCGTGTCGCCCTCGGCCATACCCATGAGGGCGTTTTCAAGTCCCGGAATAAAATGACCCCTGCCGATTGTTATTTCGATGGGCTCGCGTTCAGCCGAACTGTCAAATTCCGTTCCATCATCAAGTGTGCCTTTATAATGAAAGCGGATCCTATCGCCGCTCGTTGCTCGTCTCATGTCTTTGCTCCGTTAACCGAGCCTGATGATAGTCGAATAGGCCGGATCGGGTAACCCGCATTCTAATGTCCGCTTTTGGCTA
>CAYRXP010000333.1:0-1598 GCA_964428145.1 uncultured Enterobacteriaceae bacterium | reverse complement strand
TTGGCTGATTGAATTTGGCCGAGGGAGGAGAAATTGACCTAATTTGATGGCTAAACGTGGATTTATGATGCCGTTTTGTGGTAAAAAGAGCGTCGTATGAAGGTCTGATGTAGGGGAAAAGCGGCGCAATAACCGCAAGAGGTGCAAAAATAAATAAATAATGCACCGAATATAATAATAAATTTTTGAAGAGTGCCGGAGTGAATTCTAAGATCAGAAGGTTCCGCCGCCATTAAAAAATAAGGACTTAGCGACGAAAGTCGCGAATGACAATCCCTAGAATTTAAAACTTATATTGGAGGGTATTAACATGCCTGGTCGTAATTTTCTATTTATTCCTGGCCCAACTAATGTGCCACGCCGTGTCCAAAATGCGATGAATCTCGAACAGGAAGACATGCGCGCAATGGATCTTCCCGAATTTACCAAACCTCTGTATGAAGACATGAAAAAAATCTTCAAGACCGAAAAAGGTCGTGTTTTTATCTACCCGTCATCTGGTACCGGTGCTTGGGAATCTGCCATCACCAATACCTTGTCTCCAGGCGATAAAGTGCTGGCCTCAGGTTTTGGTCACTTTAGCAATCTTTTTATTGATTGTGCCCAACGTCATGGTATGGATGTGCAGGCACTGGAAGTCGAATGGGGCAAAGGTGTTCCTGCTGAGGAATTTGCCAAGATACTTAAGGCCGATACAAAACATGAGATCAAAGCAGTATTTGCGACTCATAATGAAACAGCGACCGGTGTTGTTAGTGATATCGCCGCTGTTCGTAAGGCAATCGATGATGCCAATCACCCGGCATTATATTTTGTTGATACCGTCAGTGGTGTAGCCAGTATTGATTTTCGTATGGATGAATGGGGTGTTGATCTTGCCATCAGTGGTTCACAAAAAGGTCTGATGCTGCCAACCGGTTTAGGTATTGTTTGTGCCAGTGAAAAAGCATTGGAGGCTCATAAGACTTCTACCTGCCCACGTTGTTTCTTTGACTGGGATGACATGATCAAGACCAACGACCTTGGTTTTTTCCCATACACACCACCAATGAATTTGTTGCGTGGTCTGCGTGAGTCAATGAACATGTTATTTGAAGAAGGTCTGGAAAATGTTTTCGCCAGACACAATCGTATGGCAAGTGCGGTTCGTGCCGCTGTAGAAGCCTGGGGCATGAAAACAATTGCAACAGGTCCAGAGTGGTATTCCGATACAGTGACTGCCGTTGCAACGCCTGAAGGCTTTGATGGTAACGAAGTAGTTCGTCATGCTTACAAATATTACGACGTATGCTTCTCAATTAGTCTGGCAAAGATCGCCGGCAAGGCCTTCCGTATCGGTCACATGGGAGACATGAACGAGTTGATGGTGTTAACACCCATCACTGGTGCTGAGATGGCAATGAAAGATCTTGGCTATCCCATCGAACTGGGTAGCGGTGTTGCCGCAGCACAGGAATACCTGAGAAATACCAAGCAAGATAGACTGGCGTAAGTAGGGACGCTTTTGCCTGTTATTGCAATAACTACTATTAAAAGAGGATATATATAATGAGTTTTACACAATTTGAACAGGCGCGTCCGCGTCTACAAAGAAGTGA
>CAYRXP010000332.1:0-1606 GCA_964428145.1 uncultured Enterobacteriaceae bacterium | reverse complement strand
TTAGATTTTTTATCATGCAGTCGATCCCTTCTTCCTGAAGGATGTCCTTAATGTGTTCTGTCATCAGGCCGTGTTCGGCACAATATACTTTTTTCATTTTTAATCTCTTCTGGCTGGTGCTTATTGGCTTATGTCTGCGTTACCTGCCCACAATAGAATTTTGGCAGTAGCAGCTTAATGCCCTCGACGTTTGAGACGTTTATTACCTGCCTTGTCTGCAACTTCTCCACTCAGAATTTGATCAGTGAACCAGTCGCCGGATTTTTCTTCCTCAGCTTGTTCATCTTTTGCAGGTTCAATTGTAGCAACGGATTGTTTCATTTCGGTTTGATTAAACTGCGCTCTGCATGCTGCCGCTGATAGTTTCAATATTTTATTGGATTGCGTCGAATCCATGTCGACGTAAACTTCAGACTTTAATTCATTGACCAACGTAACGGCTTGTTTCAAACAGGCACGGTCATTCTGTTGTTCAGTAGTTTCCGCGTAGAGATTTGCCGAAGCCATTGTAAAAATAAAAATAGTGTTAATTAATTTCATATAAAAATTAGATCTGAATTTAAGATTTCATAATCCCGATGGTCAGCATCAACCACGCAAGAATAAATGCCGTGCCGCCTAATGGAGTGATCATACCAAGCCAGCGTATGTTTGTAATGCTGAGGGCATACAGACTACCGGAAAACAGAATTATCCCGACCAACATTAACCAGCCGGACCAACGCAAATAAGGTGTAATGGGGATTTGTAATGCAATCAAACCAAGCAATATCAAGCCAACGGCATGATAAAAATGGTACTGCACACCCGTTTGAAACACGGCCATATTTTCTACAGTGAGTCTGGCCTTCAGGGCATGCGCGCCAAACGCACCTATCAAGACGACTAGCAAGGCATTGATACTACCCAATGCTAAAAATAGTTTTGCCATAGGATTTTTTGTCAGAAAATTAATCTTAGGAAATTATTTCATTTTAATAAATTTCATGGTCATGCGATCACTTTCGCCGATCGCTGTGTATCTATCCCGGTCTTTATCTTTTTCGCGATATGTGGGGGGTAATGACCAGACGCCTTCGGGATAATCTTTGCTGTCTGTCAGATTCTCATTAATATCAGATTTTTTAACTAACTCAAACCCTACATCTTCCACCAGATTGATCAGATATGATTCCGGAACGTAACCTTTTTTAGCAGTGGTTTTGGCTTCACTGCCTTTATCAGCACGATGTTGTACAACACCCAATGTACCTCCAGGTTTCAGGACACGATTAAACGCCGCATAGATTTCCTCAATGCCACCGAATCTGATCCAGTTGTGTGTATTTCTGAAGGTTACGACCATATCCATCGAATTATCAGGAATTTCTGCCAGGTAGCCCGATTTATTGAACACAACTGTTTTTACTTTGCCGTAGGTATCGGTATCTGCATTCATCTTCTTCATGAAGTCGATGTGAATGTTTCGTAAATATTTGGTTGGATGTGTGTCACCGAAGCTGGCAACGGTCAATTCACCTTTATCTTTCAGCAAGGGGGCAAGTACCTCGGTATACCATCCACGGCCGGGCAATATCTCCAGGACTATCATGTCCGTTTGCAGGTC
>CAYRXP010000331.1:0-1607 GCA_964428145.1 uncultured Enterobacteriaceae bacterium | reverse complement strand
GCATACCAGATAGGCAGGTTTTTACTAATGTGCTCATAACTTGGTTTGTCTATGATTCCGGCCTTGCGAACCAGCTTGGTGCTTTCGCGAGCTTCCTGAATGAAGCGATCGAGGCGAATATCTCGCAGAAAACGGATATGTACCAACGCATCCTGTGCGTGAATTGCAGTGTCGGCAATCGAATCGGCAAATTTGGAAGGCTCGTCGCCGTCCTGGACGAGCGATTTCAATTTTTCCGCAACCTCACTTCCGAACCGAACCTCCAGGCTCAGCACATCGATGCTGAAGAACAGGAAGCTCTTTTCGTACAAGGTCGACATGCTGGCGAAAGGACCGGTGGCCAAAGAGTCAAGGTCGAACAAAGGTAGCGGAGCCGCCATGAGCGGCACAAGCAGCACGACTAGAGCCCCAGAAATAGATGCAGCTAGAAGAGATCTTTTCATAGCCTGCAAAAACCTGAACAGCCATCATTTTATTTGGAGTGGGGCTTTTTAGTCAAGTCAGTCTCTGTCCAACGCGGAAGGCGCTTGAACAATCCGCAGTGGGATCGTCTACGTTGCACTCGATGATACCGGGATTGCATTCCCAACGGCTCCGGTTTAGTATTTTGGCCAAATGAGGGTAACTGATTTGATGAGTACTCCCTTTCAAAAATTAGATAACGTTTGTTGGGAGCGATCGAATGCACGACCCGGGACTTGACGATTTACCTGCCGCCGAAACCGTAACCGTCTCCACTGAAGTCGAGCTTCACGATACCTCTACGGACGGGCGGGGGGTAGGCCGGCTCCCTGGGGGCAAGGTGGTGTTCGTGGAAGGGGGCATCGGCGGGGAATGGGTGACCGTTCGGCTGGAGCGGGAGACTCGCACGCTGGCAGAGGGATCCCTCGAAAGCGTGCTCAAGCGCTCGGAGATGCGCCAGGATCCCCCTTGTCCCCAGGCCGCTCGTTGTGGAGGCTGCCAGCTGCAACACGTGACGCCCCAGGGCCAGCTCACGCTCAAGAGGCAGTGGTTGATCCAGACGCTCCGGCGGGTGGGGGGTTGGTCTCCAGAGCAGGTCAACCTTGCTGCCCGGCTGATTCGGTGTCACCAGGGCAGTCCACTGAATTATCGGGTGAGGGCCCGTTGGCATTTTGACGGTGAAACCCTGGGATATTTCGCCCGGCGTTCCCACCAGGTCATCTCCAGTGAACCTTGTCTTCTCCTCACTCGCCCCTTGGAGGATACCCACTCGAAATTGTTGGCCCAGCTCAAGGCTGATGAACTGAGCCGGTTGTATCGGAAGGCTGGTCTGGTGGATCTGCAATTCGAAGCGACCCTACTGCGAAACCAGGCCGTGGTCCTCAGCTTAAGCGCCCTGGTGTGCCGGAGACGAAAAGAGGAGCCAGAGCTTCGCAAGAAACTGCAGCTCCTGGTCAAGGAGTGGAACGGTGCTCAGGTCGATAGCGAGGGATTTGCGGATGTGGCCCATCCGGAGCGTGATCCGTTCATGGTGAGTGCCCGGGTATTCGTGCAGCCCCACTCCGAAGCCCTCCCCCTGTATCGAGCAGAGATCCTGGATCAGTTGCAGCGACTGCTTCGGCAGCCGGCTTTCTCATCTCTTGACG
>CAYRXP010000330.1:0-1607 GCA_964428145.1 uncultured Enterobacteriaceae bacterium | reverse complement strand
TTTCCTAAACCGCAGGTCGCCGGTTCGAATCCGGCCAGCCCCTCCAGCTTTTCCTTTTCATTTCAAGAAGTTGGGTGTCTGAGTTGACTAGCTCCATCAGGCCCAGAACCCCGACTGCAGTAAAATTGCAGTAGTTTGTTGCATGTTTCTCGCCCTGAATCTACTCCGGGAAATTCATGCGGCGGAGAAGGGAGTGGTAGCGGGGATCGGAGGGTAAGCACCTGACGCTCACGGGCTAACGCGCATGGGCTGGAGTTTGGCGTAGGTGAGGGACCGCCAGAGCCATTCCATCGGTCCGAAGCGGAAACGTTTCAACCACCAGGCGCTCAAGAGAATCTGGACAAGGTAAATGGCAACCGTCAGGACCAAGCCGAGCGCAGGGCCGACTTTGCCGTAAAGACCCAGACCGTAATTGTAGAAGATCAAAGTGCAGATGACCGTCTGCAACAGGTAATTGGTCAGTGCCATCCGGCCCACCGGTACAAAAATATGCAGGCACCGTTTCCATTCCGGCTTCTGGTAAAGCAGAACGATCGAGGTAGTGTAGAAAGCAAACATCGCTGGTACGCCCACGCCCATCCCCAACCCGGCTACAACACTGTAAACGGAGAGAACCATTGGCTCGGCCAGTTCAAACCCGGCGACAAACATTGTGTTCCCGACAAGGCCCAGCGCCAGACCCCAGCGGTTTATCTTCCGGATGGACGACAGGTGGTTTTCCGGGTGCCGGAAAAAATCCACTTTCCCCGCATACATTCCCAGCAGGAACATGCCGAAGATGCTCATGCCGCCGAACAGCCCGCCGAAAATGATGAAGGAGGCGTCGGCGGCGCGCTGCATCATGATGTCCGCCCAGCTTCCCTCGGCGTAAGCCTTCACCGATGAGTCAATCGACAGGCGGAACCCTTCCGCCATCTGACCGGGATCCATCAACAAGGCGAACGACATGGCCAGTACAATGTTCAAAACCAGGAGCCCGATCGCCCATCGCAGAACGGTCTTCGGCTGCCGCTTGCGGAAAAAGAATAAAAGGAAACCGAGAATGGCGTAGGTGTTCAGGATGTCTCCATACCAAAGGAGGAAGGCGTGGGCCCAACCGATCATCAGCAAGGCAAACAGGCGTCGGCGGTAGATCGGCACAAATTTCGCCCCGCGCGCCCCGGCCCGGAACATCTGAATGGAGAACCCCCATCCAAAAAGAAATGAAAACAGGGAATAGAACTTCCCCTGCGCGACAAATTGGATTGCCCACTCCGCCAAACGGTCAATGTCGCTGGTCCACCATTCCACTTCGGTGTTCATCAGGTAGATCCAGGGCGAGTTGAAAGCTGCCATGTTCACCAGCAGGATGCCGAAGATGGCAAAACCCCGCAGGACATCGAGAATCTCGATGCGCTCTTTGGGTCGAGTCGGGCCCATCACCGGCGTCGGTTCGGGGCTTGTGGTGGGGATAGGAGCTTGGTCAGTCAAGGCTCTTCCCTGCCGGAATGCAGTAGTGGCCCATCGTTTTGCCAATCATGGGAGGGAACCTGGGAAAGAATCTTAGTCCGCACCCCCACCCAAGTCAACGCGAAGAACGGCACCAGTCTGTGATTGACACTAGAAGG
>CAYRXP010000329.1:0-1617 GCA_964428145.1 uncultured Enterobacteriaceae bacterium | reverse complement strand
GCCTAGTCAGGACGGCGTTTTCGATGCCTCGCTACAAAAACCTATGCATAATCCGGGCTCGGTAGAAAAGGCATTCTAGTCGATGTAAAATGATGCCAGTCAAAAAGGAGAACAGATGAAAAAGTCTCCCTCTTTTTATCTACCCCTTGTTCTGGGTTTCTTCTGGATGGTGCCCGGCCCGGTCCAGGCCTATGAGTTCAAGGTCGCAGAAGCCTTTCCCAATGTGATGCTGCCTTCCCTGGAGGATGGCCGTCCCGGTTCGTTAGCAGATTTCCGAGGTCAAAAAATCATTCTCCATATCTGGGCCTCCTGGTGAGCCGGCTGCCGAAGGCATGTGCCCGTGTGGCACGAAGCAACCAAAGGGTTTCAGGCAGAGGGCAAGGTGAAAATGGTCGGCATCATACCTGAGCAGCATCCTGACCGTACCCGCCTCTTCATGCAGTGGAAACACATGGACTGGCCGATTCTTCTTGACTCGGCCAATTTGATGGCGGTGACCCGAGTGCCCATCACTTTGTTGATCGATGAATTCGGAGTCATCCGAAGTGTCCGGCCGCAGGTTGAGGAGTTGGACGATTTTCTCAGTCACAGGTACGAAGAAACCGCCCCACCGCCTCAGGCTGCGTTACCTGATCTCGAACAGCTCAAGAAGGCAAGTCAGCAGGATACCGTGGGATCCTGGCGCGCTTATGCTGATGCCGTCAGTTTGTGGGGGCAGCCAGCTGAAATGACTGAAGCAATTGGAGCTTACCTAAAAATACTTGAGAAAAAACCTGAGGACGGTCCGACCCACTTCCACCTGGGGGTGGCCTATCGGAAGCGCTACGATTCGGACCATCGTCAGCCGGCAGATTTCCAAAAGGCTGTGGAGCATTGGGGCAAGGCGCTTGACATCGATCCCAATCAGTACATCTGGCGCCGCCGAATTCAGCAATACGGCCCGCGCCTGGGTAAGCCCTATTCCTTCTATGACTGGGTGAGAGAAGCTCGCCGGGAAATCGTGGCCCGAGGAGAGACACCGGCCCAGCTTTTGGTGGAGCCGGGTGGTGCCGAGTTCGCCTATCCCAGCGAGAGCTTCGAAACGACCCAGGCTGTGCAAGAGGAGCCCGATCCTCGAGGTAGGATTTTTCGTGACGAGAAGAGCTTCATCAAGGTGGAAACCACGGTTGTTCCCGCTGCCGTTGCCGCCGGTGAATCTGCGCGGGTTCACCTCGTTTTTCGACCCAATCTACAGGTTAAAGCCCATTGGAATAACGAGGTGGATGGCCTGGTCTTGTGGGTGGAACCCGTTGAAGGTTGGCAGGTGGACCATTCCTATTGGACGGTTGCCAATCCACCTGAAGTGGTGAGCCAGGAGACCCGTGTTGTCGAGTTCGAATTGCGAAGCCCGGAAAAACCAGGCAGTTCCGTGACCCTACCGGCTTATGCGCTTTACTATGTGTGTGAAGACATCGATGGCACCTGTCTTTATCGCCGTCAGGACATCCCACTTCATGTCCAAGTCAGTTCCCGGCAACTGGCAGATCCCTGATTGTCGTAGAGGCCGCTCTTTGTAGCGGCCGCTCTCAGAACGGCTCTCGCGTTAACCGACTGATCCAGGTTCGCTCTGTAGACCAG
>CAYRXP010000328.1:0-1631 GCA_964428145.1 uncultured Enterobacteriaceae bacterium | reverse complement strand
TGCAGATGTAGACCTCGCTGCGCGGAATCTCGAGGCCGCGTTCGATCATCCGCGTCAGGAGTTCACCTGCGCGGCCCACGAAGGGCAATCCGCGCCGATCTTCTTCTTGCCCGGGCCCCTCGCCGATGAACATCAGCGCCGCGTCGGGATTGCCGTCTCCGAATACGATCCGATTGCGACCCTCACAGAGGGGGCAGCGCGTGCACTCGCCGAGTTCGAGCCGCACGTCTTCGAGGGTTCGCGTTCCGCCCCCCTGCTGCGGCCGCGCGAAATCCCGGTCCGGTGATTGTGGGGCCGGCGCATCGAGACGCGGCCACAATTCGATCGCGGCATCACCCTTCCCGGCGAACTGTTCGACGCCTTCCTCAATCAGCTCCTTCAGCGTCGCTCGGGCGCTGCGCAGCGGTGAACAGGTCTCGGCGGTCAGCGCGGGGTCCACGTCGAGCCTCCCCCGCTCAGTCGGTCGAAGGCGTGCCGGATTTCCGAGGTCGACAGCGCGACCTCGGTCGGATCCAGGATGGCTGCGCTTTCGGCCTTGGGCTCGCCGGTGCCGGGTTCGATCGTGCCGTGTCGCTGGGCTTCGATCTTCTCGATCACCTCGAACTCGAAACCCGGATCGTTGACGTCGTCATGGCAGCGACCGCAGATCTGCAGGATCACGCACGAGTCGCACTTGTCGCCGAGTGACACGATGCTGCCGATTTTCGCAGCGCCTTGTTTCGCGTGTTCGCCACCGGGTCCGTGGCAGGATTCGCAACCCACCCGCGCCAGGTCGGTGTGGGATTTCACCGCGCCATCTCTTGGGAATCCCCCCGGTCGTCCGAATCCCGTGGTGTGACAAGCGAGGCAATCGGCATTAGTGCTCTTGCCGGCCTTCGACAGTGTCGCCACGGCAGCCGCGTGTGGGCTCGCGGCCCAGGTCTCGTACTCGCTCTGATGGCAATCCCGACAGGATTCCGAGCCCACGTGCTGGGCGTTGGTCGGGAGCACGTCGCGGAGAGCGCCAATCTCTTCGATGAGCGCCTGTCGTTCCTCGAACGAGAGCTTCGTTACATGGGCATTCGCCGCGTGAGAGATCCGTGGGAGAAATGTCGCGTATTCGAAGCCGAGTGAGTGTTCCGGCGTGTGGCAGGTCGCACAGGCCGCCGAGTAGTCGCCATTCGGCGCGAAGCCCGGGGAGAGATGCGGTCCCCCCCGCCCGTGGCACGATTCGCAGCCCACGTCTTCCAATTCGTGAGTCTGTTTTGCACTGGTGAAGCCGCCAGCTTCGGAATAGCCGACTACATGGCAACCGACGCACTCCTCGTCGTTGGCTGCGCCGTGCTTCACCAGCGTGTCGTAGGCGCTCGCGTGCTTAGTGAAGAACCAGGTTTCCTGCTCCAATTGGTGACAGACCCCGCACGTCTCACTGCCGCTGAAGCCTACCCTACGCAGCAGCATGGGGACGGGGGCCGCTGACAGCATGGCCATTCTCATGCGCGCCAGGGGCTCGTCTGTCGGGGGATCCCAACCCTGTACGTGGGCCGCAATGCGGCCCTTGGCGTCGATGAAGAACGTGTCCGGCACGCCTCCAAACACCCCGTATTCGCCCTGGATCGAGCGGTCGTCGTCGAAGGCGAGCGGAAAAAAGT
>CAYRXP010000327.1:0-1640 GCA_964428145.1 uncultured Enterobacteriaceae bacterium | reverse complement strand
AGATCATCTCTCACCTTGGTTGACCACAGTGACTAATCTGATAAGTTACAATATCTTAGACAACTGTTTAGGTGCAAATTGTATCGGATTCTCTGGATAATAATGTACTAAAGCGGTTAATTGTATTATGATGCAGTGCAGTCGGTATTGCTATCAAGGTTGTCCAAAATAAAAAACTTGTTTAGCAGGTAGGGCAAGCGACCCCCCCCCCAATAGTTCTGCAATTTATAAAGAGCATCGCCAGTTTTCATTACTATATAAAAGGTCGTGGTTTAGAGGTCTGCGGACGCTTGTTCAGATTAAGAATTTATCTCATTATTAGGAGGAGAAACGGAAATGATTAAGGTAGCCGTTGTTGGTGTTGGTAACTGTGCCAGTTCCCTCATACAAGGTCTAGAATTTTACAAAGGTAGTAAAGCAAATGAATATTCCGGCCTTATGCACCCCAAGATTGGCAAGTGGGGGGTCAACGACATTGAAATTGTGGCCGCCTTTGACATCGATCGCCGTAAGGTTGGCAAGCCAGTAGAAGAAGCCATCTTTGCCAAACCAAATTGTACACTGGTTTTCCAGAAGGTCTTGCCGGTCTCCGGGGTCATGGTGCAGATGGGACCGATCCTCGATGGCGTGGCGGGACATATGGCGGATTATCCGGACGATTTGGCTTTTCGCCCTGCTGACATCGAGCCTGTGGACATTGTCGATGCACTTAAGGAAAGTAAAGCTGAGGTATTGGTTTGCTATCTGCCAGTAGGTTCGGAGGAGGCCGTGCGCCACTATGCACAGGCTTGTCTGGATGCTGGTGTCGCCATGATCAATTGCATGCCCGTGTTTATCGCCTCCGATCCAGAATGGGCACAGAAATTCAAAGACGCGGGGCTACCGATTGTAGGAGACGATATCAAGAGCCAGGTCGGTGCCACCATCGTTCATCGCACATTGGCACGCTTGTTCGGTGATCGTGGTGTCAGTCTCGATCGGACTTACCAACTGAATACAGGAGGCAATACCGACTTCCTCAATATGTTGGCGCTTGAACGTTTGAAGTCCAAGAAAAAATCCAAGACCGAGTCTGTACAGTCGCAACTTGATGATCGGCTGGATACCGGTGATATCCATATCGGTCCCTCCGATTATGTGCAGTGGCAGAAAGATAATAAGATCGCCTTTATCCGCATGGAAGGACGTGGTTTTGGCAACGCACCGATTGAACTGGAACTCAGGATGTCGGTGCAGGATTCACCTAACAGCGCCGGTGTCGTGATTGATGCGATCCGCTGTGCCAGTCTGGGCTTGCTGCGTGGTCTTAGCGGACCATTAGAGGAAGCTTCCGCCTACTACATGAAGAGCCCACCACAACAGATGCGTGATTCGGATGCCTATGGGGCTTGTAATGCCTTTATTGACGGTATTGATAGCAACAAAGCGCTATCCGAACAAGGCGAACAAGCCGGCATGGGCAAATAAACTTATCTCACCGACAATTGCGACACCAACCATGCGGCCAGGCCATCTTAACCATGGATCACTCCTGGACAGAACAACTGATCGAACTTCATCGCGTAGTACGTTTTGCACTACTAAATAGCAATCGGGAAGATGCCTGGAGCAAGAATGCGAAAGGTATAGATTTTAACGGC
>CAYRXP010000326.1:0-1650 GCA_964428145.1 uncultured Enterobacteriaceae bacterium | reverse complement strand
TAAAAAGCTGCGGGCTTAGGTCTAGCCTAACCTCCGGCAGCTCTTGCGCGGCAGCGTGCGAGGCAGCCGACCCCAGCAGCAAGGATGCCACCAGCAAGGCCATTCGGAGTTGTGGGCGTGTTCGCAAGGATGGTCAATCGGTCTGCAAGGGATCCAGCATCTAGCTCAATTCTCCAGTGTAGAAAAGGGGTTCAGACAAGTCAAGGAAGCCCCCGGAGTGGTAGTGGATCATTTTGCAAATGGGAAACTCACGCCGAGCCCCGTGGCACCTGCCACGGGGCGCTTGTCCGCCCGGCGGCAGGTGCCTGCCTACCGCAGGCAGGCCGCCGGGCTCAGCGGCAAAATCAACATCGTGAAGCTGACCCCACTGCCCCCGGAGTCGAAACGCGTCAACCAGAAAGGTTTGGTGGACCTGGCGGGGCTCGAACCCGCGACCTCCTGCATGCCATTTAGGTGACAGCCCTTCACGCCATATCGTACCATAGCACTCAGTAGCTGTATTTTCATGCTGTTGGCTGGTATCCTGTGCCTGTCCCTTTGCCACCGTTTGCTATGGTTTCTGACCCAGAGGGGGCACAAAAAGGGGCACAGTCAAAAGCCAAGGTGAGCTACAGGTGACACCTAAAGAGAGCATACTGGCAGGACTTGGCATCTTTCTCTTTGGTGCGTTGGTCACCCAGCAATGGAATCGGTATCGCACGCGTCTAAGATGTCCCCGATGGTCAGATAGCTATCACAAGGTGGCCGTAGCCGGGGAGCACGCTTACGTTGGAAAGATTAAGGTCCTCTACAACGACAATCCGGTCGAGAACGTGTACACGGCTCTGATGCTGTGTAGAGGAGTAGAAAATGACTATTACCGTTAATCTATTTTCATTTGTAGTTCTCTTGCAGAACTCTCCAAGTGTGCCCGTCACCGAGCCCGCTACTTATCTGGGTCTCAAAACCAGCGAATGGATAATGATTGCCGCAATCATTGTGGGTCCAATTCTCGCGGTCCTAAGCCAGCTTGGTTGGCAGCGGCGGAAAGAAAAGCATGACCAGAAGGTCTGGGTGTTCAGCCAACTTATGAGCCTGAGGGCGCTTCCGCTGGCCCCCGACTATGTAAGGGCGTTGAACTACATCGACGTAGTGTTCTACAAGAACGCGAAAGTCCGCGAGAGATGGAAAACGCTGTTGGGACACTTTGCTTCCGACGCCTACAAGAAAGCCGGTGAGGAACAGGCCGCAGTTGACAGAGCTAGAGATTTGTCCGCTGAACTGATGGCTGAAATGGCTAAAGACTTGGGATACGAGTATGACCATACGCACATCAAGGAAAATGCTTACTACCCCAAGTGACACGGCAAATTGGAAACCCAAACTCATCAGCTTCTAGACAAGGGCACTGCCGTCTTGGAGGGTAAGTCAAGCATAAGGGTCAAGCTGGAAGAGTAGCCAACCGCGGGTGGCGCATACATCCCGTTGTTGGGGATGTGTGCGAAATCCCTCTTTCCCTCAGCGCCTGAAGGCGTTCTACTTATGCTCCATGTTTTGGCACGGCTAATTCGCCGCGGCGAACATGCCTGACCACCCGCGCTGCACCTTACTGAAACTCCAGAATCGTATTGGGGCGGACGGTGATGAAAAGACTATTGCCGGAGCGGCGGG
>CAYRXP010000325.1:0-1721 GCA_964428145.1 uncultured Enterobacteriaceae bacterium | reverse complement strand
AGCCCTCCTTTGCAAACTTTTGGGCTATGGCGCCACCTACGCCCCAGCGCACGCCGACGGGCATGTCGCTGTCGTCGATCACCTTACCGTGGGCCAGCTTGGTATTGCGGCCATCTGACTGCCACTTGGATGTTGCCCCTACCACGACGGCGACCGGTTGACGAGTTGTGTTCATGTCGAATTCCTTTCCTCTTGATGTTGTTGGAGTGGAACGGCCACATAGACTCGGTCAGCGTAACTCTGGTCATACGTCTATCCCGCCAGGCTCGTTATTAACACCCACATCGGCAGAGACCCGACACGATAGGACTCCAGGCGGGTCAGTGTACCGGATCTCTGATCAACGCTGAATCCAATCAGGTTACCCGTCTCGAGGCCAGTGGCGTACAAGAAATGCCCCGTTGGATCAACGCTGAAGGCACGCGGAACAGGATCGACCTCGGTCCACCCTATGGGCGTCAGCGCTCCCGTGGTTTCATCTATGGCAAATGAGGCAATGCTATCATGGCCCCGGTTAGCTACGTATAGATACAGACCCAATGGGTGAATCTGGATTTGTGAGCACGAGTTGTGCCCTGTGAACCCCGCGGGCAGGGTCGTCACGGTTTGCCCTGCCGTGAGCGTTCCAGTCAAACTGTCGAGCGAGTAGACGGTCACACTACCCCCTTGCTCGTTAGACACGTACACCAGGTCGTTTTTGGGATGGAAGCAGAAGTGGCGAGGACCGTCTTGTGCCTCCGGGCTAATTCTCGGGGGATCATTCGGCGTCAGATGTCCGGTGCTCATATCGAACCGGTACTGGAAGATCGCATTTACTCCCTCTTGTCTATCAGCGGGAAGAAGAGGCAGGCCCCCCGATCCGGTGGCGATATGTGGCAAGAAGGCGTATTGGTTCGATGGGTCGGTCTGAAAGCAGTGTGCCCCGGAGTTGGTTTCTAGCCACTCAGTCGCCGCCCCGCCGACAGCGCCGCTTTCATCTATGGGATGAACTGCACAATGGCCGGCCTGGTAGTAGGCGGAGAGCAAGTGCCGGCCGCTACGATCAGTTGACATGTGGCAAGGCTCGCCCCCCAGCTCTACGTTCCCGGTTAGCGTTAAGTCACCGGTCTTCTGATCAATCTCGAAGCTCGACAATCGAAACTCGCGCCGCTGGCCCACGTAGAGCGCCGTGCGAGTGGGATTAATCGCAAGTGGAGCGGGGCCGCCAACGACTTCGACGGCACCCTGCTGCTCGAGTTTGCCGGTCTCTTGGTCCAGCACGAACCTAACGATTCGGTCATCGTCTTGCAAGGACACATACATGTGAATTGCCATGACCCCAACTCCCGGCCGGAATTCCCCTTAGGACTCCCGCCACTGTGCCAGCGATGTTACCCAAAATCAAGGCCACATGCAAAAACGCACAAAGGGAAGACGGGTACTACAAAGTAGTTTGTCTAGTTGGTCCCGCTCATGTTGAGGAGGCTGCGATACCTATCCGAATTAGCTTGGAGGTTTCAACACACTATGAAACAATAGTGTTGGTGGGGTAGGCATCAAACCGGGAAGATGTCCAACGTGGTTTCTGCGACCCGTTTGTCGTAAGACGGTTGGGCGAACCACATATTCAAACGGGGATTTCCTCTGTCTGAACAGCACGTTAAGGTTCAATACGCTTGCTGCCGGCCGTGCCCTACTAATCAGAACCTTGGTCCAGGGTCCAATCCAAGCCCCGAGCGGCC
>CAYRXP010000324.1:0-1729 GCA_964428145.1 uncultured Enterobacteriaceae bacterium | reverse complement strand
GGAAGGCGCGGCGGCGCTTGGCACAGGCAGCTTCTAATCCAGATGCCGAAGCGTACCCGGGATATGTGATTCCTGGCGTTAGATTTCGAACAATCTCCTCACCTGGCCGTGACCCACCATGCGGTTCAACTTCCTGTAGTTCCTTGTTTCATGCCGGATTTTCCCGGCGACGATCGCCGGATGGATCCGCAAGTCCTCTGCCAACGCCTCCGCGGCATGAGCAGTACGGAGATGGAAGGCGTCACTGCCATGCCACTTATCATTCGGAATCAAAGCCTCGGTTGCCAGGTCGTCCGCCTCCCGCTCGATCGGCTCGACTTCGGCGACCGGATCCAGGTCATCGAAAAACAGCGGCGACTCTTTGCTCAAATGCTTCGATACATGCGCCAGTTCGTGCATCAGGACGAACCAGAAATTATCGATGCGATCATATCTTAGAGTCATCGCGATCACGGGATTGCCGGACAGGGTCAGAAACGCCGCACCATCCAGGTACGTCTTTGGTAAATGCGGCTCGACGATCAGGATAATGCCGTAGCCGTTGAGAAAATCACGGGCAAGCAACGGCCCCTTCCCGGTGCGGCTCAACCGCGCAACGTCACGCATAAATTCAAGGTCGATCAGGGACGGTTTATGGTCCGAGGTATGTTCATCCAGCGCGCGCCTTAACACCCGTGCACGCCAGGCTTCCAGGGCATACGGGTTCATCTTCCGGGCGGCCCTGATGGTATAGGTTCTCCGGTAAAGCACGGGCGATTGCCGAAGGCCACCGACCGGCTCGAGAAAAGCCGTTATCAGCTCTTCGGCCCTGTCCCTTGCATCGGGCATGGAAGCCTCGATCCATCCCCGCTCGATCATGTCCTTAAGCGGAAACCGTTGCCAGTCGATGTCCGCGTCTTCCGCCAAGGAAGCCCCGGGCTCGCCCACAAGTATTCCGGCCGGAACGCCAAGTCCCTTATGCAGCGCACGGATCATCGAGAGGGTGAGAGGGCGCTTTCGGGAAAGCACCTCCGAAACCTTGCCGCGGCTGCCGATAAACGGAACAAGGTCCTTCTGCGTCAGGCCGCGTTGCTCCATGCAAAACCGGATCGCGTCGATTGGATCGGGCAAACCGATCGGAAATTGCTTCGCCTCATAATCTTCGATCAGCAGCGCCAAAAGTTCCAAGGTGTCTGCGTCTTCCTCGCCAACATCCGGGTCGAGATCGATCAGCCGCCCAAGCCCGGCGAGTGCGGCGTGATAATCGGTTTCGGTTTTGATCACCTTCATCAGCATCCCGCCCTCCTTAGAACTTCCATTTGTCGTATTCGGCGTGTATTCCAATTCGGATAACCTGTACCACCTGGCTTTTGTAACTGACCTTGACATCTAGCCGATAACGCCGACCCTTGATGTTAAACACGACCCGTCGGTCACCCAGAAAACTCGCCGAGCCTGACATCTGCCGAATGTCGGTGTTCTTTTCCCAACTCGCCGCTTTGACCAGCGCTATCCAGGTCTCGAGCGGGCCCTTGGAATCCGGATGCCGCCGCATGAACTCAAAAAGGATGCCGACGCCGGCGATTCTCATAATGATCGCCGTTATACACTGTTCCCATATTGGGAGCAATAAAAGAAGCTCCCTAATAGGGAACTTTTATATCGGACGCGGAGGAGGCGGAAGGCCCGACACTTACCCGCCGAGGAAGTCGTCGATGTAGTCCTGGATGACCCGGTCCAGGCTTTCGTC
>CAYRXP010000323.1:0-1730 GCA_964428145.1 uncultured Enterobacteriaceae bacterium | reverse complement strand
GTTATTATTCATCAGTGTACTTATTGCTGAATGGGGTAATGCATCAGGGCTCTTGGCTGGCATAGCCATCATTAATCTTTTAATTAACTCTGTATTTATTTTCATCAAGACAAAAGGTGCTTTTGCGGACCAGGCATAAGGACTTCACGGTAAGTGCTCACATAAGAATAAAAAAGATGCCTTGTCCTGGTTGTGTAGAGAATGTCAGAAGTCAGTTTTCGGTTTTATGAAGAGTTGAATGATTTTCTTGCGCCGAACAGGCGAAAGCAGGATTTCGATATTCCCTTTCGAGAACAGAATTCAATCAAGGACATGATTGAATCGGTGGGGGTGCCGCATACGGAGATCGATCTGATTCTGGTTAATGGTGTATCGGTGGATTTCTCTTATATTGTCCGGCCAGGGGACAGGATCAGCGTTTATCCGGTGTTTGAGTCCCTGGATATTTCCAATGTCACGCATCTACGTCCAGCACCATTACGCCAGAACCGGTTTGTGTTGGATGCCCATCTCGGTAAGCTGGCCCGTTATCTGCGTTTGCTGGGTTTTGATACCTTATATAATAATGCTTATGATGATGCGGAGTTGGCGGATATATCATCCAGCGGTGACAAACGCATCCTATTGACTCGTGATCACGGTTTGTTGATGCGCAAGCTGATCACCCACGGTTATTTTGTGCGCGAGGACAATCCGGAACGACAGGTGAGGGAAGTTTTGTCCCGTTTCGATCTGCATGATGACGTGAAACCTTTCCAACGTTGCACGCAGTGTAACGGCTTGATTCAACCGGTTGCTCTGGATGAGGTGCAAGAGCAACTGCCTGGCAAGGTAGCTGAGCAGTTTGATGAATTTGCACGTTGTGATGGTTGTCATCGGGTCTATTGGAAAGGCAGTCATTATGATCACATGGTGAAGATTATTGAAGGATTGCGGAATCAAAGAGTCAGTGACGATTGATCCGGAAGGAGGAGGCAAGCTTAATTCATGTTACTCATTGATCAAATAGCAGAACAGAAAATTATAGAAGCCATTCTCAATGGTGAGTTGGATAATTTGCCTGGACAGGGACAACCGCTTCGCCTGAATGACGATATTTCTGTACCTGAGGAACTTCGAGTGGCATATCGTGTATTGAAAAATTCAGGCTTTCTGCCTCCCGGCGTCGAGCTCCGAAAAGAAATCGCTGGTGTGAACCAGTTACTGACGGAAATTGCTTCAGAAGACGAACAGATGAAGCTTAGTAAACGAATGGATTATCTCTTGATGCAATTGAGTGTGATGAACCCTGGCTCTTCAATTTGTAGCGAAGAATATTATTTAAAAAAACTGAACAGTAAGCGCAGACCATAGGTGCTGTAATCGAATGAATAAATGTCTTGATATTAAAAGTATTGATATTTATCCACTTGATGTTCCTTTAATAGCCCCTTTTAACACTGCAGTTTCTAATCATTCATCAGTTAACAATGTCGCTATACAAGTAAAACTTGCAGATGGTGCTATCGGTTGGGGGGAAACACCGACACTCCCTCCGCTGACTGTTGAAGACCAGGCTATTGCCATGTCGGTCCTTGATAACGAAGTAAACTCATTACTGGGTAGGAACGCAGGTGAATGGCGGCATATTGCAGAAGAGTTACTGGAACGTCTGCCAGAATACCCTGCAATACGATGCGGACTTGAAATGGCCCTGGTCGATGCGCTTGCTCACAGTTGTCAAATTCCGT
>CAYRXP010000322.1:0-1733 GCA_964428145.1 uncultured Enterobacteriaceae bacterium | reverse complement strand
CGCCGAACAGCAGCATCAGCAGCTGGTTGCAGACCGGACAGGCGATACCCAAAAAGCCAAGGACACCACCGGAGCCGATCGTCCCCACCGGGCAGTCCCGGCGGCGAACGGCGACGAAGGTCCCGAGTAACGCCGACAAGGCCGCCAGCAACAGAATTTCCATAGTGCCCGCCGGTACCATGCGAAAGAAGAAAGGGTTGTCCCACAACGCGGCAACGGTCCCCAGGCCAGCGAAGGACGCGACGGCCGTAGCGGCGCCTTTCAGGGTCTTAACCGAACGCTCACCCATCGATTTTATTTCCGGTCCTTCGCGCGTCGCGGCCGGGTCCGTACCGGCAGCCAATGACGGCCAGGGTTTAGGCCATCGACGCCGCCGCATGGAGACAATGGCAAAATCACTTCCGGGACTCCATCCTGCCGAGCTCGATCTTCGCCGCGGTATATTCGTAGAAATTCTTCAGCCCGGATGCCAGTGTCGCACGGAAATATTCTTCCGCCCGGCGACGCTGGCCGTGCAGAAGAAAGTATTCGCCCATGTAAAAGTAGGCTTCGGCCTCTCGTTCGCGCCTGTGCTCCGGATCCCGGCGTGCCGCTTCCAGCACCTGATCGGGGGTGGCCTCGCCGAGATAAAACAAGGCCACCTGATCGATCCAATGATCGCCTTCGAGCATTTTCGCGTATGAGGCAAGCTCCGCCTTGCCGTCCTGCCTCATTTTCTCGCGCGCCAGGTAAAGCCATAGCATCGGGTAGACGTGCTTCGGTTCGATGCGCAAGCGCGCGACCAGGCTCTCGACCGCCTTGTCGAAAAGCCGCTGATGGAAATAGGCCCGCGCCCGGTTGGTATAAGCGAATGCAAAATCGGGCTTCAAACCGATGGCCTGGTCGTAATCGGCGACGGCGGAGCGGTAAAGTCCCTGTTTGACGCGAGCGAGGCCGCGGCCATTGTAGGCATCGGCGGTTTCCGGCTCGAACGCGATCGCCGATCCATAGTCGGCGATGGCGGCGGCGTCTCGCCCGGTCTGCCGGTAGGCGTTTGCGCGGCGGACATAGGCCCTGACCAGTTCCCCCGGTGACACCCCGGTCCATTCAATGGCTTCCGAATACCGCTTGATGGCCTCGGCATAGTTCTTTGCCTTCTGCGCCGCGTCACCGGCGGCGACATCGCCCGCGACATTGCCCCATGCCGGAGCAACCAGCATGACGGAAATGGCGGCGGCGAGCCCCTTCATCCTTATCCCTCCTGCGCAAACGAACCGGGCGGCACTATAGCCGATCTTTCCTAGCTAACCTGGAAACTCTGGCCGATTGTACCCAAACGCGCCCTTTTGGCAAAGCGCCGATGCCTCCACCCCGGCTGGAAACGGAGTTTTCGGCTTGAGCCGCCCTCTTTGTCCCAATTTCGGTGGTTTTCTCCGCATCCGGATACACCGCTCCTCTGGTTCTCCCCGCCACGACCGATCCAGCAATCAAGCCGTGGCTGGCCTAGGGCTTACCTTCATAGAAGGGTGATACATATGATCGTCTTTTCACCGCCCGCGGTCGCGGGCGCCTCGAGTCAACAAGACCCAGTCTTTTTGACTTTTATACTCCCTCAGACGCCGGGCGGGCGCGTCCGCGCCCTTGGCTTACGCCGCATAGGCGGCGGCCCGCGGTCGCGGGCGCCTCGAGTCAACAAGACCCAGTCTTTTTGACTTTACGTTATGAAATCAGCGCTTGGAGAACTGGTGGCTGCG
>CAYRXP010000321.1:0-1735 GCA_964428145.1 uncultured Enterobacteriaceae bacterium | reverse complement strand
ATTGGCGCTGCCGTCCGCCCTCGCCGACGACGATGAACGGCGCCCAGAACATGGGATGGGCGTAAAAGGGCCTTTCCTCATCCGCCATCAGCGCCAGCATCGAGCGGCGCATCGCCTCGGCCCGTCCGATGCCGGCGGGCTTGGCGAGCTCGGCGAAGGCGCGGGTGGTCAACTTGACCGCCGCGTCCGACGCCACCGGCCAGTGCGAGACCAGCAGCGCCCGGCTGCCGGCATAGAAGAAGGCCTTGGCCAGTCCCGAAAGGCCCTCGGCGCCCGGCGTCCCGTCGGCGGCGGCGGTATTGCAGGCCGACAGGATCACCCACTCGGCATCGAGCTTCAGTTTCGCCACCTCGCTGGCGGTCAGGATGCCGTCGTCGCGCTCGCTTCCCGTCTCCGGCGGGGTCAGCACCAGGCCCGGCTCGGCGACGCCCTTGATCTCCCCGCCCACCAGTCCGTGGGTGGCGAACGCCAGGACCCGGTAACGCGACAGGTCCATGGTCTTGAGCCGGCCCTCGGTGGCGCGCGCGCCGAGGTAGATCTCGTCGTCGGACGCCTTCAAGGCGCGGGCGATGGCGCGCAACTCATCCGCCGTGTCGGGCAGCGGCGGCAGGTTGCGCACCGCGTCGACATCGGCCACCGCGCCGCGGGGGAACAGGGCGGCGAGCTCGATGCCCCGGGCGCTTCCGGGTTTCCCTTCAAGCACCGGATCGCCAAAGCCCACGAACGGGAGCTTCGCCCGCGTCGCCCTGGCGAAGCGGCGCAGGGCGCGCAACGACGACACCGAGGGCAACACGGTCATCGCATACCTCTTCGCCAGCCACGGCACCCGCCGGTAGCCGGGTAAGTCGGGTAAGCCAACTCGTGGCGCCTCGGTGACCAGCACCCCAAGGGGCAGGCTTCGCAGCCCGCCATCGGGGACCACGAAGACGTGGCGCGCGCCTTCGAGCAGCGGCTCGGCGGGCGCGAAGAGCTTGCGGTAGAGCTCATAGGCCTTGGTCGTGTCGAAAGGCGGGATGTCATCGATGTTGCGGATCACAAGCCCCGTCGGGTCGAGGCCGGCGCGCAACTCCTTCACCGCCCCATCCAGCGCCGCGCGGCCGAGGTCCACCCGAACCATCTTCGCCCGATCCGCCCGCACCGCCCAAATATAGCTTTCCTTCTTGCCGATCGCATAAGCGAGCAAGGCCTCATCGGGCGCCAACAGCTTCCGCACATCGGCAAGCGTCACCGGGCGGGGCGCCGTCAGCTCGGCGTACTCGGGAAACTCGCGCGCCAGGCGCCCATCGAGCGCACCGAGGCGGGCGTCGAGCGCCTTGAGGTCCGAGCGCAGCCTCCCTTCCACGGCGGCGTCGCGCTTCCCGGGAGGCTGGCTTGCGGCCTTCACCAGTCGGGCATCCAGGAGGCGCCAGCGCTCCACCCCATCCTGACGGGCGCGGACGGTGCGGGCCAGGGCGTCGTCGCCGGCGGCGAAGCGGGCGGCCATACGGGCCACGGCGCCCGAAGTCCCGCTCGCCCGGGCAAGCTGACCCGCCTCAAAGGCTTCCGCGAAGAGCTTTGCGCGCCCTTCCGGCTTCCGGCCGATGGCGAGCCCGGCGAGTTCCACGTGGCGCAGGAAGATGAAGCGCACGCTTGCCTGTTCCTTGAGCGCGCCGGTGGAGCGCGCGCCACCGGTCCGTTCGGCGCGGCGGCGATGAATGGCGCTCGCCCGGCGAATATGAACCAGGGCCTCGGCGTA
>CAYRXP010000320.1:0-1739 GCA_964428145.1 uncultured Enterobacteriaceae bacterium | reverse complement strand
ATATCGCCAACCGCGGCTTCGCCTCGATCGGCTACGGCCTGCCGGGCGCGCTCGGTGCCCAGCTCGCGGCGCCGGCGCGCGCGGTCGTCGGCGTCACCGGCGACGGCGGCCTCAACATGGCGTTGGGCGAATTGGAGACGGCGGTCCGCGCCGGCGCGAACTTTACCCTCATCGTGGTCAACAACGCCGCTTCGGGCTACGTCAAGGCGCTGCAGCATGCCATGTTCGCCGGCCGCACCCAATCGAGCGACCTGAGCGAGATCGACTACGCGCGCGTCGCCGAGGCCATGGGCGGCCGCGGCATCCGGGTCGAGGACCCGGGCGCGCTGGCGGGTGCGCTCGCCGAAGGCCTGGCCGAGCGCGACCGCCCGACGATCCTCGACGTGGTGGTGACCCGCGACCCGGCGAAGATGCTCCCCGGCGTCGACGCCCGCGCGCTCGAAGTAAAACCCGGCGACCGGCCGGCGTGAGGGGGGCTATCGTCCTTCTTCCTGCCGCTAATCGCCCAATTTCTGGGGCTTTACGAAGGGTTAGACGTACATCTCCTATATTGGTAATGTACATAATTCAAAGCTCACCCACAGGGGCGTGGAGCTATGGTGAACTCGGATAACATTATAGGTGCCTTCAGCGTCGATCACGTCGTGCGCCTAACCAGCTTATCGAGGGGCCAGCTTTCATATTGGGACAAGACGGGGTTTTTCTCCCCACAGTATGCGTCGGAGAATACGCGTGATCCATATAGTCGCGTCTATTCTTTCCGTGACATAGTTGGACTCCGGACTATTGCCATTCTCAGGAAAGAATATCGCGTATCTCTGCCTAGATTGAGAAAAACGGCAGCTTCTCTTGTGGCCAAAGGATATGAAAGTTGGGCAGAGTTGGAACTGTATGTCGTTAAAGGAGAGGTGCACTTTCGCGCACCTGGGACCGACCATGTCGAAGGCGTTTCGTCTGGGCAGGTTGCCATGCTTCCTATTATCGATGTGATAAACGACGTTTCGGAAAGGGTGGAGAAACTAAGAACGCGCTCTCATGACCAAATCGGTAAGGTCGAAAAGCATCGTTTCGTGGCTCGCAATGCGACCGTAATCGCTGGCACTCGCATACCTACTGCGACAATTCGCCGCTATGCCGAGGCTGGATACTCAATCAAACAAATACTACGAGAATACCCTACGCTGACTAAAAAAGACGTGAAGGCCGCACTATCACACGAAGAAAGACTCGCGCAATCAGCTTGATTTATCATAATCATGGCTTATGCACTTTATGCTAGACGAGATGGTGCCGGTTTCGGTCGCCAGCATATTACAGCAGAACGGCCACACGGCTGAATTTATACGCGACTACACGCCCCCGGGTTCTCCCGATCCTCTGGTCGCTACGATTTCCGAAGAAATGAACGCCGTGCTCGTAAGTTTTGACGGTGATTTCGAAAAAATTGCGCCGCGCGTACCAGATGGTCAGCAACGTCGCTTCAAGCGGCTCTCCCGCATCTGGATGCGGTGTAGTGAATATCAATCGGCTCAGAGGCTTGAACGCGCGCTTTCACTGATCGAATCCGAATACACACTTGCACGAACCTTTCCGGATAGCCGGATGTTCATATGGATTGCAAATGGGTATATCCGACCAATAGGTGACTTGTGCTAAGCGGTTTATTCCGCGAAATTTCGTACCTCCCCCCCCTCACCCCAAATTCAGCTCCTGGAAGAAGTCGTTGCCCTTGTCGTCGA
>CAYRXP010000319.1:0-1746 GCA_964428145.1 uncultured Enterobacteriaceae bacterium | reverse complement strand
AATGGTAAAAAGTGCCGGGCTTGAGTGATATGCCTTCGAAAAAAGCTCTTCTGCTGCTTCGGCCTTTTCCTTGGCTTCCTGCAGATTTTTGGTTCGGGCGTCCACAATATCCGACAACTTTTGAACTATCGGAATCCATTTGAACAAGCCAATGGCAAGGAAGACAAATCCCCCCAGGAAGCCGACGAATTTCTCCAGGAAGGCCTCTATCTCGGTATCACCGATCACGATATATCTGTTGAGGCTGTCGAAATTGTCCGTGATGTCGAGAAGGCTCCCGAACAGCAAAAGACCGAATCCAGCGACAATGAATTTCCAGCCCTGCCGGGACAGCTCAAACCTGTTCCGGCCGGCCTTCCAGAGGAAAACAACGATCCCTACCAGGACCAAGGCCCGAGTAGTTTCAAGAATAATATCGGTCATGCTTTAAGTCGCATAGCAGATCATTTTCAGGGTTGGCGTTCACTTCCAGTGATGACCCAAGGCGGACCAGAAGCAATCCGGGACACCATAAAAAAAATCAAAAGAGCGTAGCGGGCTCAGTCTCGTCGGTGCAATCAGGATCAAGTAACTTACCTACCCGCAAAATGAGTTCCTGCGGCTCTACCGGTTTGGCCAAATAGACGCTGGCGCCAGAGCCAAGGCCAATAAGTTTGTCAATCTTGCTCTTACGCGCCGTCAGGATAAGGATGGGAACAGAAGATTCTTTGCGGATACGCTCAAGAATATTCATCCCGTCAAGATCGGGTAGGCTCAGGTCGAGCAAAATGAGATCAATCTTTTCCTTGGCGTAGAGGGAAAGCGCTTCCTCTCCTGTTCCAGCGGAACTGATTTTGTATTCCGCGTCCTCAAGATGGAGAACCAGAATCGACCTTAGGTGCTCGTCGTCTTCAACGATCAGTACATGCTCTTTCATCACCGGCACCTTAATGACTGGATGTTGCACTGAAATTACAGCGTTGTGAATTTCTGTTAATGGATTGATCCGAAACCAATTGTTCCGTTCCGCTTATGGCTACAGCCGGACATTCACAACGGCAGAGGAAAGCGCCCGGTTTCTATCCGAGAGCCGACATTCGTTGGACCAAAGCGTCAGAACCTCTCGTTGTCCGGCAGTCCGAGATTGTTGATCTTGGTGCGGCCCAAGAGCTTCAGTAGGAAATTACGGCTGGCACGCAGAACCGGATAGAGCCGTTGCGCGCGACGCCGAGAGCGAAATATCCGGGTATTCAGCCGATTGAACACCGTCGACGGGCTGGCAATAAGGGCCAGCTTGTGAATCGCGTCGGCGCCATAATAGAACCGGTCGTTCATTTTCAGGATCATGCCCTGATCGATATCGAAGCCCCGGGCGGTGATTTCCTTCATCACCCCGGGGTTGTCGCGGGCGTCGATCAGGCGAAACCGGGCGCCGGACTCCCTGATGCACAACTGGTGGCAGTACAGGTTGCAGGCCGGGCATTGCCAATCATAGACAAGCTCCCACTGGTCATCCGATGAGACCGTTTCGGCGGGGTTAGGGGCTGTGGTCATAGGGTTCTGGCGCCGTCCATCAGGGGGCGATTTGTTTACCCTACGCCATTCCGACGAAACCGGCCATGTCCGCCCTAGCCTTTTCGCCAAACGGTCGCCAGCCACGGCTGCTTGTGGCACGGGAGTCCCGGTGGTCGGAAGTAACACTGCACCTCGATGAACCCGGCAGCGGTGAGGTAATCGCGCCAGGTGTCGAGATCGAAGAAGCAGCTA
>CAYRXP010000318.1:0-1753 GCA_964428145.1 uncultured Enterobacteriaceae bacterium | reverse complement strand
AACGCGGCAGAACCGAGCTCACGTAGATCCTATCGAGCTGAGAACAAAGCGCTGGCTTCAAGATGGGGTCTCCATTGGCTGACAGGACGAAGCGTACGGCAAGCCCTATCGACTGAAATTGATTTTGTCAGTTGCTTTTTCAAAGCGCTGCACAATAGACAGAATTTCTCTGCCAATTTCTGAAAGGTTGTGCTTCTTCGATTTAATCGTTTGGGCTGACACGGGCGACGTAACTAGCAGAAAGGACAGCGCGACGGAAGTTAACTTATTCATCGCTGAGCCTCCAATCGTCCCCAGGGGCAGGAGCGTGTTCGCAGTATAACCCAAGAGTAGGCAAAACCAATTCAAACAGGGAGAAGCAGTGCCAAGAAGACTGGAAATACCTGGACTCAAAACCCCGCCCACAGGCAAGTCAACGCGACGGACCGAACAGCCTGAACTTGAAGAGATTGAGCGGGCCGGAGAGGAAGTGATTTCCCTTCCTGGCAATGGGGCTAAGAAGCCGAATCAGAAACGAATTCAGTAGGGGTTTAGAGGTTGCCACGAGGGCATTAATCTGAAGAGACGTGCAGGGGAGTTGTTTATACGGAGCCTTGGTTTCCTAAACTGACTGTTACCGACCTAGGTCAGTAGCCTTGAAGATAATGTCGATGGTCTTGGGTTGGTGAGGGTTTATTCTCGCCTTCGCTTCCACCATTAGTTTAGTTCTTGGGTTGAAAACGTTCAGCTGAAGATTGTACGTGCCGGAGGAAAGGGCTTTTCCTCTGTTCGAAAAATTCTCAGTGGCGAAGCGACCGTTGCGGACAATCACTTTAGATTGGGCCGCATACCCAGTCCCCTCAAGACTGACAAGAATGGATTCCGAGTCAGGTAAGTTTGTAGTGCCAGTAAATCTAACACTCCCACTTTCGCTAAGGATGGAGATTCTGGCTGAGTATATCGGTCTGGCTGCTGTCTCCTTCTCGGAAGTCCTTGGTTTAAGCGCACTAGGCAGCTCATTAGCCTCGGCCCATTTAGGATTGACACCTATGTACGGTCTCGAAACTAATGCAGTTTGACCAGCGTGCATTCCCTCGTCCATTCGAACCTTGCAAAGGCCTCTCGGTGGGCCACACTTAATAACCGATGCTTTGACCGCCTGTGGTCCCAATTTAAGAAATCGCCCCGCTTTGACCATCCTTTCGGCCAGTGAGTTTTCATCCTCTTCCGAAAAAAACCACTCGTCAAAGTCCTTTTCGGTCCGCGCAAGATATACGGTGTCTAAATCGGCTCCTAGAGGAGCGATCACGATCTTGTCACCAGCGTTCGGGAAATCGACTGGAGACTGTCGAGTGAATGTGACTACCTTACCACTTACAGTAGTAGCAGTTTCGGTCTTGAGTGGCGGGGGTCTAGTATATGTGATTCCTGGTTGTTGAGAAGTTGATGAATCGGCCTTCGGCTCATCGGAAAGTGTTTGAAAATACCCCACCATGATGGCCACGAATGCGAAGGTAGCCACAAGTGCCCAGAATACTCTGATTGGTCGCGTCCATTTCCCTTGAACCCTTTTCCACGGGACTTCGACTTTCGACTCAGAACGAGAACTTAGGGCTTGCCCGCAGAATCTGCAAAAGATATCACCTTGGACACTTTCTTTCCCACACTTATGACAGAACATTCAAGGGCTCTCAACCGGCCATCCTAAGCCCCCGCCCACAGGCAAGTCAACGCGAAGACTGGTAGCGGGCTTGGAAATTCGGTTTCATCTGGG
>CAYRXP010000317.1:0-1755 GCA_964428145.1 uncultured Enterobacteriaceae bacterium | reverse complement strand
CTCGGCACGGAGCCGGCCTGACGCTTGTTCGGGTTCTGCGAAGGGGCCTGGAGTTAGACGAGTGCCTCGGCGTGACTGCTGGCCGGGCGGACGAGTATTCTGAGACTACCCTCCGCACCCTGCGTCCCGGTAGCAAGAAGCAGCAGGCGAGAGACCGGCCCTCACCGCCACCTCGGGATACCGGCGCTAGCGCGCTGGTGTGGTCAGCTTGGTCGGATCGTAGCGTTCTCCTTTCTTCCACAGGCGCAGCGTGATTGCGGCGAGCTTGCGAGTGAGCGTCACCCGCGACAGCTCTGGGCGCATGCCCCGCTCGATCATACTGCGGTAGAAGTCCTGCAGCGGCCCGGGGCGGGCGGTGGCCGCCGTTGCTGCACCCTTAAAGACATACTTGAGCACGCGATTGTGGTTTCGGTTCAGCCCGCGTGTCATCGGCGGGCGCCGCCGCCGCTGCGGCTGGCCCGCGACGAGCGTATAGTCGGCACTGGAGCGCGTCACCACGGCCAGCCCGGCGTAGGCCCACAAATTCCGTTTGGTCCGAAAGCGCCAGGGCGTCTGCATCGTGGCCAGTAGCAGGGCCACACGCACCGGGCCCATAAACGGGATACTCTGCAGCACCGGCCACGCAGGATCCCGTCGCGCCTCCTGCACCATCGCCGCTTTCGCCCGGGGCCGCAGCGCCCGCAGCACGTCGAGTTGGGTGTAGAGAGCTTCAGCTCGGAACAGCGCCCCGCGGTCGGTGAGCTGGGCCAGCCAGTCCTCACGGTGGTGGGGATGGTAAACTGTCGCGCCGTGGGTCGGAATGCCCCGCGCCCGGAACAGCGCCTTGAGGCGGAGCATCACCCGGGTCATGTCCTCCACCAAGCTCTGGTACGTGCGGGTGAGTTCCTTGAGAACCGACCGGTGCGCACTCCCGTGGTAGACCGCCCGTAGCCCGCCGCGTCGCAGCAGCTCGGACAGCACATCGGCATCCTGCTGGTCCCCCTTGTTCCCATGCCGCGGCTCGCCCCGCCGATCGCACACCACAATGCGGTCGACCAGTGGTGCCAACAGATCGTGCAGCCACTGCGCCTGGGTCCCTTCCTCCAAGGCTACCTGGATCGATCCCCCCATACCCCTAAAGAACTCCACCAGAGCACCCTCCTCGGTGGGCAACACACTGCGGGCGATCACCTGCCCGCTATCCGCTCGCACCGAGGCCACCGTGGTTGCCAAGTGCACGTCCAGTGCCACATACTTCGTATTCCGTTTCATGAGAGCCGCTCCTTGCTGCGATGGTCCATGGGTCTTCGTCGACTCCATGGTAACAGCAAGGGGCGCGCTTTCAACATGCGTTAGATGGCGCTGTCTGAACCCGGTGATCTGTCCAACATAGAGGAGGGAATGATGCGTAGTAGCCTGACTTTGGTTGCATCTCTTGTTGTTCTTGGTGCGTGTGCCGCGCCGGCCGTACAGGACGATACTGGTCCTTTCGAGGGAGCCTGGCGGCTGACTAGCATGGTGGACGTGGCAGCGGACAGCACCAGGACGGACTTCACACACCAAGAGAGTCTGTTCCTCTTCCGGGGCGGTCACTACAGCATGGCCTTCGCCTTTGGTGAGGAGCGTTCTCCTGCGTATGCGGAGAGGTTCACACCTACTGACGAAGAGAGCTTGGCGCGCTTTGGTTCAATGACGGTGAACGCGGGGACATACGAAGTGACCGGATCGACGGCGACGCTTCGGCCCCTGTTCGCACTTGTACCTGAGTTCGTGGGA
>CAYRXP010000316.1:0-1758 GCA_964428145.1 uncultured Enterobacteriaceae bacterium | reverse complement strand
TAATACAGTATATAAACATAAGAACTGCTGAGCCTTGAGGTTAGTGATTTTATATTTAGACTCAGGAATATTTCACCTTAATAAATAGAACGTGAATAAAAATAAACGGTCAGAAATATTTCAGAAGTTAAAGGCTCAAAATCCAAAGCCAACAACGGAGCTGGAATACGCAAATCCATTCGAATTGCTCGTCGCCGTTGTCCTGTCTGCCCAGGCAACCGATGTTGGCGTCAATAAGGCCACAAAGAAATTATTCCTTGTAGCAAATACGCCTCAAGCAATAGTCGCATTGGGGTCTGAAGGCCTTAAGCAATATATTCGCACGATAGGTTTGTATAATACTAAAGCTAATAACATTATTAAGACATGCAAATTATTGATAGAAGAATTCAATAGTCAGGTCCCTGCAGACAGAAATTCGTTGGAGAAATTGCCAGGCGTTGGTAGAAAAACAGCAAATGTAATTCTGAATACGGCTTTTGGACAGCCGACAATTGCCGTGGATACGCACATTTTCCGTGTGTCTAATCGTACCGGTATTGCCCCAGGCAAAGATGTCCGTGTGGTTGAAGAGAAATTAATGAAGTTTGTGCCCGATGAATATAAACAGGATGTGCATCATTGGTTAATTCTGCATGGACGCTATACATGTGTTGCACGTAAGCCGAGGTGTGGGAGTTGTGTCATATATGATTTATGTGAGTTTAAGCAGAAAACGTGCTAGAGGACATTCACCAAAAGGAAAACTGATTTGATTCAGGATCGTGATTCCAGCAGAAAATTTTTCTCAGAGGTTTGGGAAAAATACAAAAAGAAGATGCCGTTGGAGGCGCTTGAGCAAGTGGTGTTAGATATCATATTTCAGCATCCTGAATATCATGAGATTCTGGAGAAGAACGAGACGGATGTAGCGGCAATGGAATTTTTACCCGAAGCGGGAATGACAAATCCGTTTCTGCATATGGGTATGCACATTGCTATTCAGGAGCAGATTGGGTCAAACCGGCCAGAGGGAATTACCGCGCTATATCAGCAATTATTGGCTGGATATCCCTCCGCTCATGATTTGGAACACAGTATGATGGAGTGTCTGGGTGAAACACTCTGGCAGGCACAGCGAAATAATACCATGCCAGACGAGATGCAGTATCTGGAACGGGTGAAGCAGTTGAGATAACAGGCACTAGCTTCGCGGGGGTGTTTTGCGTCTGAATTGCAAGGATAAATACCTGATATCACAATAAAAATACTTGGCTTGTTTTTTTGTATAGCGCAAAATCAAATACTGGGGATCTGCCAAAAAATAATTATAGAAAAAATCCAGGATTGAATTCATGGCTGATAGTCTTGTGAGGGAACTAATCGCTTGTCGCGAGTGCGATAAATTGTATCGCTATGAGCCCATTCCTGCAGGCTCGAAAGCAAACTGCCATCATTGTGGTGCCTTGTTATACAGACATATCCCCAATTCATTGGACAGGAGTCTGGCACTGTATCTGAGCGCGCTGATTTTATTTATTATTGCCAATGTGTTCCCATTTCTGTCACTGGAGCTCGGGGGTCGGGTGGTAGAAAATATTCTTTTGTCCGGTGCCTGGAATTTGTACCAGCAAGGCATGGGGGATCTCGGGCTACTCATCTTTTTTACCAGCTTTACTTTCCCATTATTTGTCATTTTGGGCATGCTATATCTGTTGGTTCCCATCCGTTTTGGGTTTGTGCCACCAGTCATGGGCCCTGTATACAGAGTGGTTAAAG
>CAYRXP010000315.1:0-1760 GCA_964428145.1 uncultured Enterobacteriaceae bacterium | reverse complement strand
CAATGCGCTGGGCCTACGTTTTCGCTGCCCTAGTCGTGGGGTGGCTGATGGCAGGGTTTTCTCTGGCGGGCAACGCCGCCGAGCACTGGCAAGAGGCCCGTATCCCCGGCGCCTCGGAGAACGCCATTACCCTCGGGCGGGACCTCGATGGTGATGGAGATCCCGACGAAGTGAACATTCGCCTCGAGGTGATCGAGGTCCAGGAGGAAGTCTACCCCGGGGAAAAAGTAACGTTCTGGGTTTTCGCGCCTGAGGGCCAGGGTATGACGACGGTGGCCCGGGTGCCCAGTCCCACGATCCGTGTTGAAGAAGGTGACCGCGTACGGATCACACTGAGCAACACCCACTACTTTCCGCACACAATTCATTTGCACGGAACAATCCACCCCAACGCTATGGATGGGGTGCCCGACATTACTCAGGCGGCGGTAAAACCCGGCGATTCGTTTACGTACGAGTTTATCGCCAAGAACCCAGGGACCCACTTCTATCACTGTCACGTTCAACCGGACGTTCACGTGTTGATGGGTCTGGTTGGCATGCTGATCATCGAGCCTAACCGGCCGGACAATAATTTCAATCACCTGGTGATTGGCGCCGGCCGTATTCAAGATCTGGCCAAAGCGGCCATGGAGCAGTACGACCGGGAATATTCGCTGGTCTACATGGACATTGACGACCGCCTCAACCGCATCCCAGCCGCCTATAAGGATCCGAGAGAAATCGAAAAACGGATGCACCGGGATTACGATTCGACTAAACGTCAGCCAAACATCTTCCTCCTCAACGGCCGGTCCTTTCCATTCACCCTGCGGGACACACCTATCGAGGTGGCGCCGGGGGAACGCGTGAAGTTGCGCATCTTGAACGCGGGCGCCCGAGCGATCAAGCTTCACACCCATGGCCACCATCCAACACTAACGCACCTTGACGGGTACGCGGTTCCGGAGGGCATGCGCTTTACCCGCGATGTCTTCGATATTGGCGCCGCCCAACGCATTGATCTGGAGCTTCGACCGGGAAGCGACAGCTTCTACGCCTC
Source organism: uncultured Enterobacteriaceae bacterium (assembly GCA_964428145.1). Taxonomy (GTDB): domain Bacteria; phylum Pseudomonadota; class Gammaproteobacteria; order Eutrophobiales; family Eutrophobiaceae; genus SMWN01. The sequence continues at coordinate 718 of CAYRXP010000315.1, read as the reverse complement.
CGGGCCGGGTGTATGGATCATGCACGACCACACCGAGACCGCCATAACGAACAAGGGTATCAGCCCCGGCGGCGACATTACGGCCATCGTCTATGAGGGATTCATGGGGGAGGACGGTTTGCCCCGCGTGGCGACGAGTTTGGACCGCTTCTTTGATCCGGAATACTATCGCGGCAATATCCCGGTTTTCGACCCAGCCATCTTCAATACGACCCGCGAGAGGTACGAGTCCGGATGGCCCGAGGAGGAGCCCGCCGGGGGACGGTTCGACTATCCCGTTCGCGAGGCCAACTAAGAGAGTCGGAAGGAGGACAGATCGTGAGAAACGCGCCAATCCACACCTTTGTAGGCGTTTTGATCTTGATTGGATTGGGGCCGACTTCGGTGGATTCTCAGGTGAGGCCCTCCGACAAGTCTGTCCTGGATGCGCATCAGATCGTTGCAACGTCGTGCGCCGAGCCACGCAGTTTCCGGCGCATCCACATAAAGGGGGGACGAAAATTTGCGCGCGAGGGCGAGGTCTTCGGATTCGAGCCACGGGTGATCCGGGCCGAGCCATGCGAGGAGGTCGAGATCGTCCTGGAGAACACCGATTCGGTTCGGCATGCTCTCATGCTGCCCGGCCTCAGTCCGATGTTTCTACTCGAGTTCAGCGGACCGCAAACTCGTCGCCTTCGTTACGTGACGCCGGACGAGAACATCACGCTTGATTTCCACT
>CAYRXP010000314.1:0-1761 GCA_964428145.1 uncultured Enterobacteriaceae bacterium | reverse complement strand
TTATATCCATGGACGGATTGTATGCAGAAAATGCAGGAGCAATTTTCTGCCTAGTCCAAGGTTTTAGAACGAAGAAGATGGTTGCTTCTCGTCTTGCCCTGCGGGAGCTCAGTCAGGAAGCCAGTGCCGCGTTACAACGCTTATGAAGGACCAGTCATTCACTGCGAGTTGCGCCTTGCTCTGACTTCCTGACTGAACTCTGAATCCTGCATTTCCAAGTAGTTTGGGTATTTGTTTGATAAACACCGACAGTATAACGTAAGCTATCTGCGAAAATTCATTATTTTATGGATATAAACCAACAGCAAGCACGTTCTTTTCTACCGGATTTCTGCAGCGTCCGCATGCTTTTTGTCGTGGTTCTTCTTGGCGAATTACTTGCCATCGTTTTAACACTGACACCTTCGATGCGAGGACAGGATCGTATTGCCGATTTGGCATTTTATTCGCTCTTCGTCCAGTGGATTGTCCTGTCTTGCACAGCAGCATTGTGCCTGACCGGAAAGCATCTGAACCGCCTGTCTGATTCCTGGGCAGCCAGCCTCAGTTATCTGCTGACTCTGGTGATATCGCTGATTATTACAGAACTGGCATGGTGGATATTCCACGTCAGACCTGCTCTGGTGGGCGCCACTATTGCGGGACATAGTGACTTCCTGCTTCGGTGTATGGGTATCAGTGCGGTCACGAGCGCGCTTTCATTACGCTATTTCTATATGCAACATCAGTGGCGGAAAAACATTGAATCAGAAGCAAATGCACGGGTACAGGCGCTGCAGTCCCGCATAAAACCACACTTTTTATTTAATTGTATGAATACCATCGCTAGCCTGACGCGTAAGGATCCGGCGCTGGCAGAAGAAGCAATTGAGGATCTGGCAGATTTATTTCGCGTCAGCCTTAAGGATGCCAAACGTATGTCCACCCTGGCTGAAGAAATTTTATTATGCAAACGTTATCTACGTATTGAGTCTCACCGATTTGGCGATAGATTGAAAACGGTTTGGGAGACAGATGATTTGCCCGAGGATACGCAGCTCCCCACCCTGACACTCCAGCCCATCCTTGAGAATGCGATATACCACGGCATCGAACCTTTACCAAAAGGGGGTGTGATCCATATTCATGGTAAAAAAACGTCAAACGAGATTACCATCATAATTGATAATCCGTTGCCTCAAGATAAAAATTTAGATCAACATGATGGCAATCAAATGGCACAGGATAATATCCGCCAACGTTTGTCTGCCTATTATGGAAGCAAGGGGTGTTTGATTACACATTCTGATAACCAACGTTATGTCACAAAAATCGTTGTCCCCTATCCCTATGAAAATACTAATCGTTGATGACGAATTGCTGGCCAGAGAGAGACTTGTCAGTCTACTTTCTGAACTAGACAATCATTTTTCCATATCAGAAGCCGAACACGGTGTTGATGCACTCAGTCTGATTATCAAGGAATCTCCAGAAATTGTTCTATTGGATATTCGCATGCCAATCATGGACGGTCTGGAAGTTGCGCATCATCTTGCCGGACTGGAATCCCCTCCTGCAATTATTTTTACCACGGCATATCAAGACTATGCACTAGATGCTTTTGATGCACAGGCAATTGACTATTTGATGAAGCCCATCCGTAAAGAACGTTTGCAACAGGCCCTTGGCAGGGCAAGGGCATTGAATAGAATCAATGTCAGCGAATTAAGAGATAACGATGGCTCAAATTATAGTCGTTCTCACCTCAGTGCTACCGTGCAG
>CAYRXP010000313.1:0-1789 GCA_964428145.1 uncultured Enterobacteriaceae bacterium | reverse complement strand
CTGGTTTATGTAGCCGACGAACAGGATGTCGAAACAGTCATAGTCGATGGAAAGATTGTCGTCAAAGACAAACAGGTTCTGACCGTGGACACCCGGCGCGTCCGCGCCGAAGCCAATGCACTGGCCGCAAGAATCCAGGCGGCCCTGTCCGAGGATTACGAGTAAACCAAAAAATTTCCACGCTGGATGGCGACCTTCGCGGTTAGACCGGCAGAAGCTAACTTCGCAAAGTCTGCCAGACGCCTAGCAAAACTATACCGAGGCCAAGGAGGCGCCCGGCCGAGATCGGGCTCACCGATACCTCCAGAGCGCCAAAGTGATCTATAGTCGCGGCGATGAGCAGCTGACCGGTGGTGATCAGCGTGATCGCGCCGGCGACGCCTATGCGCGGCACCATGAACACGGTTGCGCCGACGACAACGACGCCGAGAAAACCAGCGCCGAGCGCATACCAAGGCACGGATTGCCAGAGACCCAGCTTGCCGCCACCGAGTATGATCAGCGGCACGCTGACGGCGATCAGGCCACCGAGGTGCACGACGAAAACGCTCTCGAGCACGCCGAGGCGTTGATTGATCATGCTGGCCAAAGGCGCCTGCAAACCGATGGCGATGCCGCCAAGCAGACCGATCACAACGATTACGAAAAGGTGGCTCATGGCCTGCTCCTAATCAAGAAAACTGCGGCCGTACTCCATGGGGGAAAGATCGAAATACGCGGCCAGGCTTTGCCCGATATCGGCAAAGGTCTCCCGGCGGCCCAAAGAGCCTGGCTTCACGCTATTGCCATAGACCAGCACCGGTATGTGCTCACGGGTATGGTCCGTGCCCGGCCAGGTCGGATCGCAACCGTGATCGGCGCTGATGATCAGCAAGTCCCCGTCGCCCAATACAGCCAACAGTTCCGGTAGCCGTGAATCGAAATACTCGAGCGCATTCGCATATCCGGCCACATCCCGCCGGTGGCCATAGAGCATGTCGAAGTCGACGAAATTGGTGAACACGATCGAACGGTCTGGAGCCGACTCGAGTGCGGTCAGTGTGGCATCGAACAAGGCGGCATTGCCGTTGGCCTTGAGCTTTTGGGTGATCCCCTGGTGCGCAAAAATATCCGCAATCTTGCCGATGCTGATGACTTCGCCACCGGAATCCACCAATTTGTCCAGGACCGTCGGAGCCGGTGGCAGCACAGAAAAATCACGACGATTGCCGGTACGCTCAAAACTGTCTTTATCGTCGCCGACGAAGGGCCGTGCTATCACCCGCCCGATGTTGTAGTCGTCCACCAGTTTCCGGGCGATCTGCGACAAGGCCAGCAATCGATCGAGACCGAAAGACTCCTCGTGGCAGGCGATCTGGAACACGCTGTCGGCGGAGGCATAGACGATCGGCTTTCCCGTCCGCATATGTTCCTCGCCCAATTCCATGATAATCACGGTGCCCGACGCGTGGCAGTTACCCAGAACCCCGGGTAAATCGGCCTGCTCGATCAGTTTTTCCAGCAGTTCGGGCGGAAAGGTATGCTCGCGTTCGGTGAAATACCCCCAGTCGAACAACACCGGCACGCCGGCCATCTCCCAGTGCCCGCTCGGCGTGTCCTTGCCGGTGCTCAGTTCGGCGGCGTAGCCATACGCGCCAGTGATTTCGATATCGTGGTCGAGCCCGGCTGGGAATGTCCCGCAGCTTTCTTCGCTTGCGTGCAGCAGGCCCAGGCGCGACAGATTTGGCAGAACCAGCGCTCCGCGCGAGTCGCCGGCCAACCCGCGGGCGCAATGTTCCGCGATATGGCC
>CAYRXP010000312.1:0-1791 GCA_964428145.1 uncultured Enterobacteriaceae bacterium | reverse complement strand
AAAATGATAACGATACCCAAAATACTAGAAGAAAGATTGGAACAGATCATTCTAGTTATAATGTTGGAAACACTCCACTTTGCGAAATGGTATGACTTTGGGAGTAATTTATCGCAGTCATTATTGCTCGTTCATTTTGGTATGTTCCTCATCTGGCAACCTCTACAGAAGAGAGACAGACAGATATCGTGGACCAATAGTCTGCTGTTTATCGTGTTTACTTTCGCCTTAGTCTACTGGATTAACTGGACCACAATTACAATCTGGTTGGTGTTGCTTATCGGGTTTGTCGGAGGACGTGTCACGACCCGCCGCTATGAACGAAATATTTATATGCTTGTGATGGCATATCTGATGTTTGAATTACTTATTTGCGATATCCCGCAAATGTTTGATCTGAAACTAAACAAAACTGTTTTAAACATTTTTCAAATTGGATTACCATTTTTACCACTGGTATTACTGGTAGCATCAAGAACACCCGTCAAAAGAACCAACGAGTCTGTCGACATACTGCTTGCGACAACCATTTCTTTTCTGGCAATCATCCTGGCGCTTGGCAGTCTGGTATTGATGTATCACGACGGCACTGATTATATCGTCGCACTGATCGAGTCATTGATTGCTGTTGGGATTGTCTTGGTTGCCATCAGCTGGATGTTATCACCTCATAGTGGTTTTAGCGGACTCGCACAACTCTGGACCAGATCTCTGCTTAATATTGGCACACCATTCGAGCAATGGCTTGCCAATCTTTCTGAGCAAAGGCAAACACAACAATCAGCGCAAGCTTTCCTGGCTACGGCGATGGGTGAATTAGTATCACTGCCGTGGATAGCAGGCGCCAGGTGGACCGAAGGGACGACAAATGAAATATATGGTGAGATAACAAGACATGAAATTCATCTGGCTATCAGCGATCATCCTATCACCTTGTTTACACATGTTCCGCCTGCAGGTGTTATGTCACTACATTGCAGCTTGCTTGTTCAGTTAATCGATACTTTTTATACAGCAAAGAAACAAGAGCAGGAATTGGCCCAAAAAGCACACTTGCATGCAATCTATGAAACAGGTGCAAGAGTTACCCACGATATCAAGAATCTGCTTCAATCACTACAGACAATGACAACACTGCTTGAAACAAACTCAAAAGAAACAAGAGAGAAATCTCTCATGCTTTTGAAGAAACAACTGCCTCATATTAGTAAGCGGCTTCAACTTGCATTGCAAAAATTACAGGCACCGGAGAAGGAAACATCAAGTCATATCCTTGCAGCAGACTGGTGGGAAGAATTATCGACACGTCTAGAAGAATCGAATATCAGATTTAATGATTACATAAAGCACGATTCGCTAATTCCTGAAGAATTATTCAATAGTGTCGTTGAAAACCTGATAGAAAATGCAATTCATAAAAGACAGGTAGATCCAGATATCATTATTACCGTGACTTTAAAAACAGACACAAAAACAATTGTTCTTAACGTTACTGATACGGGTCAAGCGATCGATGGGGGAATCGCAAAACTGATATTCAAAGAGCATGTCCCTTCAGATAGCGGACATGGGATAGGGCTTTATCAGGCAGGCAGGCAGGCCGAATCATTAGATTACGCATTGAGGCTTAAGGAAAATTGTGACGGAGACGTCAGCTTTGAACTCTCCACGCATAATTTAGTAGGGGGAGAAGGGTGAGGTAAGCAAAGGTTAACTTCAAAATATAAAAATAAAAACTAAGGTAATACTTCTGCCTTCACCAGTCTGTTCATAAGTATATTGGGAGAAATC
>CAYRXP010000311.1:0-1798 GCA_964428145.1 uncultured Enterobacteriaceae bacterium | reverse complement strand
GATGGATGCCGGTGCTGGCCGCGGCCGGGGTGCTGGCGCTGGTCTGGGCCGGCGGTGAATGGCGCTTGGCCGGGGCCGGCAATGATACCGTTCCCGGGGTGCGCCTCCGGCTCGTGCAGCCGAACATCCCGCAGAAACAGAAATGGAAGCAGGAACTCCGCCGGGGCCATGTGCTCAAGCAGTTGGAGATGAGCAACAGGCCGACTCCGTCAGGCTGGTCCCCGACTCACGTCATCTGGCCCGAAACGGCGGTGCCTTTTGTCATTTCCGGTCCCTCCCAACTGACCCGGACCCTGGGCCGGGCGGCCCCGCCGGGAGGCTTGGTCATCGTCGGCGCCCCACGGACGGCTGGCGCCGGAACGGTAACGAAAAAAATATTCAACAGCCTTCTGGCTATCGATTCCCAGGGCCGGATCAAGGACGTTTACGACAAGCACCATCTGGTGCCGTTCGGCGAATACGTTCCCTTTCGTTCCGTCCTGCCGGTCGGCAAACTGACGGCGGGGCGCCAGGACTTTTCCCCCGGGCCCGGGGTCCGGACCATGGCGCTGGACGGGCTGCCGCCATTTTCGCCGCTGATCTGTTACGAAGTTATTTTCCCCGGTCAGGTCGCCGAAAAAAATAATTCACCGCAATGGTTGTTAAACATCACCAATGACGCCTGGTTCGGATTCTCATCCGGGCCTTACCAACATTTCGCCGCCGCCCGTTTGCGCGCCGTCGAAGAGGGCCTTCCCCTGGTTAGGGTTGCCAACACGGGCATTTCGGGGATTGTCGACTCATACGGGCGCGTTGTGCGGCGGCTGGGCCTTGGTCAGGAGGGTGTAATCGACGGTCCACTGCCAGTTGAAAATAATTATAATTCGCCGTTTTCCAGACTGGGTCTCTGGATGACGGGATTGATTTTTATCATGGCCTTTGGGTTTGGATTTCTGCTAACACCTATAGGCTCTTTAGGGGAAGACCGACAATCAGGGTAACGGGAAAAATAGCCCGGATCGCTATTATGACTTGCATACCATCGTATGCCCACTCATATTGTCTGAGTGCAAGGCATTTCCACCTGAAGGATTCGCCTTGTATGGGATGAATGGAAATCGTATTTCACTCGACCTAACATAGAACAAGCGGAATAAAATGAAAAAATCAGCTGCCTCACACAACGCCAAGAAACGCCGGATGAAGAAGAAACGCCTTCCGCCGGGGGTGCCAAACCCCGTCGACATACATGTCGGCGGCCGGGTTCGCCAGCGGCGGACCTTGCTGGGCCTAAGCCAGGAGAAACTTGGAGACGCCGTCGGCCTGACCTTCCAACAGATTCAGAAATACGAACGCGGCGCCAACCGTATTGGCGCTTCGCGCCTGTTTCAACTCAGCCGTATCCTGGACGTGCCGATCTCGTTCTTCTTCGAAGACATACCGGCCAACTTGAGAACCACCGAAGGTCAAGTCACCATAGGCCTCCGCGAGCGGGAGCAAAAAACACTTGAGCCCGACCCGCTGGCCCGCCGGGAGACCCTGGAACTGGTCCGTGCTTACTACCGGATTTCCAACCCCAAGGTGCGCAAGCGCCTGTTTGAATTGACGAAATCCCTGGCCAACGCTTCCGTCGGCAAATAAATCCATCCCCTGGGGACCGGATGGTTGTATTGCCGAAACCGGAGACGGAAAGCTGGCCTCCTCCTCGTTTCGACGGCCTTGGAAAAGACCTTGACGGCTACCGGAAAGCTTGCGAAAAGTGCTGCCCCCGTATCTAACGGATGCGGCGGCGTGGATGGATTTGGACTACTTGCCACCA
>CAYRXP010000310.1:0-1800 GCA_964428145.1 uncultured Enterobacteriaceae bacterium | reverse complement strand
CCAAGCGTTTTGCGCCTATGCCGAGTGAGGTGAAATGATGCATTTTAATGCCTACTCGGGGCGTGAGTTCCATTCGGGACTCGACTACCTGAAAGGGAGTAGGGTTGAGAATGCGCCACATGCTGCACATACTGGGGCTGGGTCTCGATATTATTGGGATCGGTGGTATGTCTGATGACGTAGCCACTTGGGGGGAATGGGCGGCCAAGCTACATGCCCAAATTGACAGCCCCTTTGTCACGTTTCCTGCGTTGATTCTGGGAACGGCGATTCTGGCCTGGGTCTATGGTTCGTGGATAGCCGATTATAGGATCAAGCAAGCGGGGACCATACCGCTTGAAAGGCAAGTTACGGATTTTTCGCATTGGGATGCGATGCTTTCGTTCCCGGTCTGGCAGGTCGCTTGGCTTTGGAGGGGGCTTGAACCACGCGGTCAACCGTCGGATGGCACGCCAGTATATTCGACATTTCAGTTGATAAAGCAGGATCTGAAATTGGGGGTTATCCCGGGCAAGAAGCGCGACAAGAACGGAAGCTGGATGGGAACGGGGCTCACTAGGGATGAATTGCTGGCCTATGCCGAGTTGCGCGAAGAGCGCCCCAAGTTTCTGTATCCTGAAATGCGTAACTTGCTGCGGCGGTATTGGGCGTTGCTCATGAAGCACGAGGATGAATTCTAAAGCGCCTTAGTTTGCGGTGCGCTGCCAGTACCCCTTCCACTCCCGCGATACCGGATGGCCAAGAGCGGCAGCTGCGACTAGGAGATACTGCATTCCGTTCGGCTTGCGGCGGTTATCTTCGCGCCACGCCATTTCGTTCGCGTAGGAGTGCAAATAGCGCCCGGAGATATGGTGGTGCGTGCCAATCTCCGCGCGGCGCAGCCGGGAGAAGAAACTTTCGGCCTGGTTGGTATCTGCCTTGCCTTCGTCCTGGAACATGATTGAGTGGTTGACGCGCTTGGCAGCGAACCGGGCGTGCAGTCCGTCATAGCAGGATGCTTCATCGGCATAGACGGTCGAGCCGACCAACACATTCGCGGCAATGAACGGGAGCGCTTCGTCTTCGCTTTGGTAAACCCGTGGTAGGGTCCGACCGTTACGCTCGCGCATGACAAACCCGATCCTACTTAGGACACTCGCTGCCTATTTGGGACAGTACCCGTGATCGCCCAAAGCATGTACTGCCCCGGCCCCTGAGATGAGTTCATTCTAGCAGAATGTGATTCCGACTTACTTCTTGCGGTTGCGCGGATTTCGAATCATAGGTAATATTGCGTATGATATGGGAAGTAGACACCAAATCTGTGGGGGATTGGATTGAGGCCAAGATCGTCGTTGCACGAGGTGGCGGCGACTATTCTTGGCTTGGGCAACTCAGGATGCTCCCCGATGAATGGCAGGATTTTGCGAGCCGCCTTGGGTTGCAGCAAGACGACAATGGAGATTGGCGCAGCTCAAACTGAGTTAGCGAGCAATCTCCCAAGTTAGATACTGCCCCGGCCCCTGTTCGCACTGACCCGCGCCTTTCTCGCGTTGAACCCAAAGTGCCACGCCAACGTGCTTGGTCATGTATCAACCTGGCCTGGCCCAGTGGCACCGAATCGTCAATTCATAGCCTGATCTGCTCCGGGTGTGGTATTTCCCATTTCCTTCACCGCCCGCAGTATCCGCTTCCACACCGCGTAGCCGTCCAGGTCGCCAGCCTCAAGCATCGCGTCGGCACGCATGGCGGCATGGATCGGCGCATCCTGGCCGTACTGCTTTATGATGACGTTGGCGGCGCGGTAGATGTCGAGGTCGG
>CAYRXP010000309.1:0-1823 GCA_964428145.1 uncultured Enterobacteriaceae bacterium | reverse complement strand
GCAATGATATTTTCCTTGTCCTTTGCTACTTTTTTTGCATACACATAACTCCCCATATTACCTGTCATTGAATTCGGGGGTTCCTCATTAACAAAGGCAAGAAACCTGATTGTATGTTGAAAATTTTTATCCTTGAATCGATCAGCGAGCTCCAGAATAGCTGCGACACCCGACCCATTATCATTCGCACCCGGTGCACCGGGCACAGCATCGTAATGTGCACCAACGATAATGATCTCTTTGGGACGTGAGGTACCGGTCAATTCAACCTCAATATTGGCAACGGCATCACCATTGAGTTGATATTCATGAAACTTCACCTCATAACCGGAAGATTCAAATTGCCCGGCAATATATTTTCGGGCGGCATCAAGCCCCTTTTTTTCGATAAAATTTCTGCCCGCCGGATTTCTGCACAACTCAATAACATGGGCTTCAAATCTTTTCGCAGTCGCATGATCGGAATCATCGAACGCTGGTAATTCGCCCTCATATGAGCTACCTGGCATATAGATCATGTATGTGAAAATGGCGACAACCAGTAAGGAGATAACTAAATAGGCGATCATTCTAGGCTTCACATTTTACATTTAACCCATAGGTTTGTAATAGATGGCTCGGCTATCTCTGCATCTTGCGATACTTTGTAATAACCCTGACACGCCTCTTCAAAGGTTTGAAAAAGCCCATTACCGTCCATGCGATTATCTTACTGTCCTCTTTTTTCGAAAAAATATAAAATTAATCGTGGACTGTCCCCCATTATTTATTCACAATTAATCTTAATCAAGTATAACCAATAGAAACCGTCTAATATTACTAAATATTAATTTATTTTGACGGAAGGAAATAACATGAGCGAATACAACCGGGAAACGGGGTTCTTGACGATAACCCTTGATAAATTGCACGATTTTCACAGCACCGCAGACCGCCTGCCTGAGGAGGAAGCACCACCGATAGAATTCTATGTCGAGAAACTAAAAAACTTTGGTCATGAGGTTGCCAATGTAAGCGATGACCAACTGGACGTTAAAGCACCGGAGGATGAGATATTTGAGCTACTAAGCGGGCAACATATTTATCTTTAGTTTGAATATAATATTTATGTTTATCTTGCAAAATCAAGATATTTAAATGAGAAATATTCGAATTCTGTATTTTGTTATCTCAATTATTTTAATCATACAAGGTTGTAGTGATGATAAAAAATGGTATCGCGGCAATACTCACACTCATACAACGCTTAGCAATCATGCTTTTTCTTCTCCTGACACTGCTGCAAAATGGTACCAAGAACACGGTTATAATTTTCTTATCCTGAGCGAACATAATAAGTTTGTTGAAATAGAAACCGATAAATTTCCTGAGTATTCACAGAGTGAATTTATATTCATTCCTGGCCAAGAAGTAACTGGACATAAGACTGTTCATACTACTGCTATGAATATCAATCGATTCGTACCTTGGGATTTTGACCATATAAATAAATCAGTAATTCTACAGAATCAGGTTAGCGGAATAATTGAAGCAGGAGGACAGGCAATACTAAACCATCCTAATTACAGATATGCAGTAACTGCTGAAAACATTTCATCGGTAAAAAATCTTTATATGTTTGAATTATTTAATGGAAATCCTGTGACGAATAACTTTGGCGATAATGAGCATTCATCAACAGAGGATATATGGGATCAACTGCTAACGAAAGGAATGTTGATCTATGCTGTAGCTTCTGATGATGCACGCCAATTTGAAATATTTGCCGATTATTTTTTTTTTTCAAGCAGAAGACGGCATACGAGATATTGGCGTGACTGGAG
>CAYRXP010000308.1:0-1826 GCA_964428145.1 uncultured Enterobacteriaceae bacterium | reverse complement strand
TGGCGGCCGGCGGCGCAGCCGTGGGCGACCGCCGCGAAGAGCGGCGCCATGTCCTCGAGGGTGTCGGGAAGCTCTTTCTCGGGAACCTGTTTGTAGTATTCGTACAGGCGGTCGTTGCCCTCCCGCCAGGCGTCGGGGTGCTCGTCCCGCAACTGCTGGCCGAAGTGCTCGCGCACCAGCGGGTGCGCGTCCAGGGTGTCGGGATCATCCGGGTCCCGCTGCGCCAGAAGCCCCGCGCGGCGCAGTTTCGCGAGCGTTTGCCGCCACTTCGCATCGGTTAGATCCTGCAAGGCGTCGGTTAGCTCGGGGATCGCTGGCGGTTGCCGCAGGGCCGCGACGGCCTTGGAGTCTGCTGGGCGGTCGAACAGCCCGATGATGCGTAGCGCCGCCAACTCCGGGCCTTGGCCAAGCCAGTTTTCGTAGCTCTCCATCACGCGCTTGGCATGGCCGCCCTGTTCCACGTCCGAGTCCAGCAGGCTGACCTCGTCGCGGCGGCGCACGTCGCCCTGGCAAACGTCGTGCAGATAGGTGCCTAACAGGTTGAGCGCCAGGCTATGGCCGCCGAACTCGTGCGAGGCTTGCTGCAACTCGTCGTCGGGGCCCTCGACACCGTGTTGGCGGAGCAGTGCGGCGCCGGCCTCATCCGACAGGTATTCGAGCGCGATGACGGGGGCCGTCGTCCCACTCAGAGGGTCGATGTCGGCGACCCGGTGCCGCGTGGTGATGACGCACAGGCCCGGGTTGGACGCCGCCAACTCGCGCACCAGCGATTGCAGGGCCGGGTCCTTGAGCCGCCCTGCGTCGGGGCCGGGCGGGTTCTGGAGCGGTTCGAGGCCGTCGAGAACCAGCAAGGTCGGCGCTTGCCGCACCAGCTTCGCCAAGCGCTCGCCCTTGTCCCAGGGCGAGCCCGCCGCCGGGTCGGGGTCGCCGAACCAACGCAGCGCCTCGTCGACGGCCGTATCGGCCGAGGCCGCCGTCTGCCGGGTGCCCTGGCTGTAGAACGACACGCCGTAGACCCGATTGGCGCCCCGATAGCTCTCCTTGGCCATCGTGCCGAGCCAGTGATTGACCAGCGCCGACTTGCCGACCCCGCCCCAGGCCACCAGGCTGATGACGTTGGTCTCGGGATCGGCCCAGGCTGCATCGAGGCTGCGTAACTCATCGTCGCGGCCAAAAAGGTATTCACCTGTGATAGGCAACTTGGCGAGCGAAACATTTTCAGCAGGGACGAGCGGCCAATCTTTACGCTCCAGTTGCTGACCCACATCAGGCGGCAGCACTTTCGCTTCGCTCTCTGTTGGCGCAGTTGGAAGCATTTGTTCCGCAGGCCGATCTGCAGCTTTGTCCCTCCTTTGTCTTTCGGGCATTTGGCGCATGGCGGCGAGACCGAACAAGCCGAAGCTGAGAACCAGCACCAAGAATATCGCGACCTTCACTAGGTCCGGGGAATCAGCGAAAAAGGCAAGCCCGAGGGTTGAAAGTGCGAGAATGATCAGCGCGACAATGCCAAGTGCGCTTTTCGCCGCCTCCGCAATGATCTTTGGCGCTTGTTCGAAGAACTTGTCCCATTGCGCCATTTGTTTGTTGCCTCTGGTCTCGTATATTTTTTTTCGGGAATGTGCTTCGGCGAGCAATTCCCGGTGAATTCGCTTGCTTCCACGATTATAACGCGAGTTGGCGCTTGCGGCCAACCGGGCCCGGCGGCGCCGGTTTGCGCCCATGAAACAGGGCTATATCATCGATCTTTGGTATAAGCGTTATCGCAAAGCAAAAAAGGGGAGGCCCCATGCCTTACGCCATACTGACCAGAGACAAGCCCGACCGCG
>CAYRXP010000307.1:0-1829 GCA_964428145.1 uncultured Enterobacteriaceae bacterium | reverse complement strand
AAATGGCGGATAGCCCTATGTACCATCAAATCAGCAGAACGTCTGATGGGTGAGGTAAAGTGTGTGTACGCAGGGAAGGCCAATCCAAAATGCCCCATATTGTTTTCGCTATAGATTGCTAGCTGCATACTGCGCAATAACACAGTTTCAATAAGATGTGCATCTTCCCTATTTTTCACTTTCTCAATCAAACTGGCATAATCTTTCGCTGTGGGAATTTCACTACCGCCAAGACAAAGCCCTAACTCGCCAAGAAAACTGTGCAAGCCCTCTAATTTCTTCTCCTTTGGATTCTCATGCACTCTGTATAGCGCTGGTATTTCATGCGCCAGAAGAAATTCTGCTGCTGCAATATTTGCTGCCAGCATGAACTCCTCGATTAATCGATGCGCATCATTTCTTTCAAGTGCATGTATCGCTGACACACCATGATCTTCATCAAACTCGAAATAAGTTTCAACTGTTCTGAAATCAAGTACGCCATGTTTTTGTCTATGTTTATTTAATAATTGACATAAGGCATAGAGATTTTCCAGATGTGGAATGCTTTCTTCGTATGTTTCACGTAATCCTTTATCTTTTTCTATTAAAATTCCGGAGACTTTGTTATAGGTCATTCTTTCCGCGGAACGCATGACACCCTCAAAGAAACGATGACGCTTGACCTCGCCCTGTTTACTAATGTGAAGTTCACAAACAATACATAATCGATCTACCTTTGGATTGAGTGAACATAGTCCGTTAGATAGAATTTCCGGTAGCATGGGGACGACACGTTGCGGAAAATAAACAGAATTTCCACGATTCAATGCTTCATCATCCATTGCCATTCCAGGATGTACGTAATGAGACACATCAGCAATGGCGACTAATAAGCGCCATCCAGAACCTTGAGGTTCACAATAGACAGCATCATCAAAATCTCTCGCATCTGCACCATCAATGGTGACTAACGGCAAATGGCGGATATCTTCTCGATGACATATATCCTCTTCTTTGACTTCATCAGATACCCTGGTAACTTCCTCCAACACTTTTTCCGGCCAATCACTGGGAATCTCATGTGATCTAATTGCGATCTCAATAGCCATCCCTGCCGCTGCATGATCGCCTAAGATCTCCATGACTTTGCCAACAGGCTGTGTATGCTTATCAGGTTGCTTAGTGATATGAACGACCACGTATTGTCCCGATTTAGCATCACCTTCCATCGATGTTGGAATCAATATATCTTGATGTATACGTTTGTTCTCAGGCACCACAAAGCCAACCCCGGCTTCCTCAAAATAACGCCCGACAATGTACTGATTTGCACGCTGAAGGATTTCAACCATGGCACCTTCTTTACGCCCACGTTTATCCACACCGACTAGTCGCGCAATAATACGATCACCATGTAACAAACAACGCATTTCCCTTGCTGATAAATAAAGATCATCAGTTTGATCTTCTATATTGAGAAAACCATAGCCATCCGGATGACCAATCACCGTTCCCTGATATAGATCCATTTTATCTACCAGCCCATACCCTCCACGACGGTTAAGTACTATCTGACCATCACGTTGCATGGCCTTGATACGTCGTAGTAATGTTTGTCGGCCCTCGCTCCCATCAACTCCCAGGGCATCTGCAATCTTCCGCAGTGTTCTGGGGCGGTTACATTCTGTTAAATATTTAAGTATCTCTTGCCGTTCTGGCAAGCTGATTTTATAGGTATTTTTTTTATAATCTGATTTCATTGACAACCTTTCTTTGGCTATGTAAAGTCCGCCGTTCTTGCTTAACCCAACACATGCCGAGGTGGCGGAATTGGTAGACGCGCTAGC
>CAYRXP010000306.1:0-1846 GCA_964428145.1 uncultured Enterobacteriaceae bacterium | reverse complement strand
GAAGGTAGGCGAGGCGAAGAAGACGCTTTTGAAGGATTCCGCTAACGTCTGTCGAGGTTCAATCAGGGAATGGATAAGGTCATATTTGATCCTCTTAGCAACTTATATCAAGCGATTACCCCTGATTTTGTTGATAAAGGGATTACTAATTTCTTCAGCAACCTTGGTGATATTGCGGTTGTCGCGAATGACATTCTGCAATTTAAATTTGCTCAAGCATATTCAGATACGGCAAGATTCCTTTTTAACTCGACCTTAGGGATTCTAGGATTCTTTGACGTTTCATCCACTATGGGTTTAGACAAACATAATGAAGATTTTGGACAAACTCTCGCGAATTGGGGGGTCGGTTCAGGACCATATCTTATAGTGCCGTTTTTTGGATCATTCACCTTCAGGCATGCGACGGGTGCTGTTGCTGATAGCTTTTTGAATCCAGTGTTTTATCTGGAGAACGAAGAACTGAGGGCGGGATTACTCACTTTGAATTATGTTGATGTCAAATCTGATTTATTAATTGCGAAAGACCTGGCAGCTGATGCTGCATTGGATGAATATTCATTTATCAAAAATGCCTATTTCACTAAAAGAGAATCGCTGATTAGCGATGGTGCACTCCCTGCACTCGAGGAGTAGATCACTATTTTACTCAGCCAGTTCCTGTAGCACCCGGAAACCGGTGTAATTATCGGCAGATAAAAGTTTTTGTCTTGCCCCTGATCTAAGTGCTTCGGCAGAGTCTGCGTAAGATCCACCACGAACAAGATATTGATTTACACCTGTGTCAACATATGCACTACCATCAACAGGGGCACCTGAATAATCGTCGTGCCAGGTATCGGCAACCCATTCCCGTACGTTGCCGACCATATGATATAAACGGAACTTATTTTTGTTAATTGAACGATCAGATTTAGGCAATGGTGCCGAAAGTTTTTTCTTATCTGAAAACACAGCGTGGGTAATGAGGATTTCATCACCAAAGGGATATTCGCTTTTGGTACCTGCTCTGGCAGCATATTCCCACTCCGCTTCGCTCGGTAATCTATAGGACTGTCCCGTTTTCTCACTCAACCATTCGGTGTATGTTGTTGCATCACTGTGAGTAATATTGACGACTGGGTAGTCTTTTCCTGACCACGGTTGATTTGGGCAAGATGTGTTTTTCGACTGACAAAACATATCATATTCACCAAACGAAATTTCATGAACCGACATCGCAAAAGGTGAGTTAATCGTAACTGTATGAGCAGGCTGTTCATCTTTGTTTTTCCCCCCCATGGTAAACTCACCACTTCGAATTACCACCATCGTTGGTCCATTACCGACACCTTCAATCTTATCCCGGCAATAGGGTTTGCGGCTTTTTGCAAGTGACGCCTTACATGCAGCTTTATTTGAAGTTTTCTGGGTAATTGTCTTGGGTGCCGATTGTTCAACATTAATTTCCTTTACAGGGATTTTCTGGGTCTGGATTTCCTGTACTGAATCATTTTGTTCAGGGGAAGTTTCTGGTGTTGTTTTAATCTGCTGATCATCGCTTGCCATGGTTTCCTGCGTTTCCTGCGGGTTCTCTGCAACAGTACTTTGTGATTCTGGACTTTGAGATTCAGCATCGCCTGCCAATAAATCGCTTTCATCTTCAGTTGCAGTTTCAGACACTGTCTCACTACTTGACTCAGTTAGTATTGTTCCTGAGTCAACGGGATCGACCATAGATGGTTGCATGGTTTCCGCTTCAATATGAGTTACTGGTTCAGGTTCGAAGACGTTGAGTCGTTTATCTTCTATCCCCAATTGCTCCGCAAAATTAACAAGCATGTGTTGATTGGCAACCGCATTTTCA
>CAYRXP010000305.1:0-1883 GCA_964428145.1 uncultured Enterobacteriaceae bacterium | reverse complement strand
TCGGTGTGGCTGGACTACATCCGCCGGAACCTGTTATCGGGCGGTGACCTCGCACGGCTCGTCACGGAGGGGGTGCGAGGAGTAACGAGCAACCCGTCGATCTTCGAGAAGGCGATCGGTGGTAGCGACGACTATGACGAAGCCCTCATCGCGCTCCTCGACACTGATCCGCACGCCAAACCAGAGCCACTCTTCGAGGCGCTGGCTGTCGAGGATATCCGGCAAGCGGCCGACGTGTTGCGATCTGTATATGATGCCGGCGACGGTCTCGACGGTTACGTCAGTCTCGAAGTGTCACCGGATCTGGCACACGACACCGACGCCACGGTCGTCGAAGCGCGCCGTCTGTGGGCAGCCGTGGATCGTCCCAATCTGATGATAAAGGTGCCAGCCACGTCGGAGGGTGTTCCCGCAGTGGAAACACTGATCAGCGAAGGCATCAACGTCAACGTGACGCTGCTTTTCTCGTTGGGCCACTACGAGGCGGTGGCGCAGGCCTATCTGCGCGGGCTGGAGAAAACCCCCGACCCGGCACGGGTGGCGTCGGTCGCTTCTTTCTTCGTGAGCCGTGTCGACACTGCGGTCGACCGACGGCTGGAGACGATCGGAACCGCCAAGGCATTGGGGTTTCGAGGAGCGGTCGCTGTGGCCAACGCCAAGCTGGCCTACCGCCGCTATCAGGAGCTATTCGAAAACGATGATTTCGCTGCGTTGCGTAAGCAAGGGGCGCGCCCGCAGCGGGTGCTCTGGGCGAGCACCGGCACCAAGAACCCGGCCTACTCCGACGTCTTATATGTTGAGGAGCTGATCGGTGACAACACGGTCAACACCGTGCCCCCTGCGACTCTGGAGGCTTTTCGGGACCATGGCCAGGTCCGTGGCGCGACGCTAACCGAGGGTGTACCCGCCGCCGAGGCTTCATTGGAGGACCTGGTGGCGCTGGGCGTCGACCTGGAAGCGATCACCGCCGAATTACAGGCGCAGGGTGTCACCGCGTTTGCCGAGTCCTTTCATCAGCTGCTTCACGCTCTTGATGAGAAGGGGCGCCGGCTGCGCACTGGCCACCCCGGCGGGCAGGTCCTTCGGCTCGGCGAGTATGCCGAACTCGTCGACGACCGCATCGACGCCTGGGCGGACGCATCGTTTGTCCGTCGGCTCTGGTCCAAGGACCACACGCTTTGGTCGGTCGAGCCCCAGCCCGAGATCACCGATCGGCTGGGTTGGCTCACGTTGCCCGAATCAATGCACGACCTTCTCGACGACTTGAGCGGATTCGCGGACGGGGTGAAGTCCGATGACACCCGTCACGTAGTTCTGATGGGTATGGGAGGCTCCAGCCTGGCCCCCGACGTCTATCAGCGCACCTTCGGTAATCGGTCGGGCTATCCCGAGTTGATGGTACTGGACAGCACCCACCCGGACGCGGTGCGGGCGGTGTCCAGCCAAATCGATCCGGAATCAACGTTGTTTCTGTTGTCGAGCAAGTCGGGGACAACGCTGGAGCCGTTGTCGTTCTTTCGTTACTTCTGGGAGCGGGTCTCAGCGGTGAACGCCGATCCGGGGCGGCAGTTCGTAGCAATCACCGACCCGAGGACCCCGCTGGTCGACCTGGCGAGCGAGCGCGGATTCCGCCGGGTTTTTGAGGCCACCGCCGACGTCGGGGGAAGGTACTCCGCGTTGACAGTGTTTGGCCTGGTCCCGGCGGCTCTGATCGGAGTCGACATCCACAGGCTCCTCGATCGCGCCTGGACGATGTCAGAAGGAGCCACATTCTGTGTCCCGGAGGGCAGCAACCCCGCTCTACAGCTGGGTGCCGCCCTCGGAGTGTTGGCGCGACACAAACGTGACAAAGCGACCTTCCTCGGGTCGTCGGCGTTGGGGGG
>CAYRXP010000304.1:0-1884 GCA_964428145.1 uncultured Enterobacteriaceae bacterium | reverse complement strand
GCATGCATACGGAATTCAACAAAGTCATCCCGGCTATCAAAATGCATAAACGGATTGCCCTCGATCTGTTCTTCCATGGTTGCAGTCGGTGTTACGGCATAGTTATGTCCCGGGTGAATCACTGTTGAACCAGATAATGTCTCTTTCAGATGCCTTAAGGTATTAAACATGACTTCCGGATCACCGCCATTAAGATCACAACGCCCACAACCAAAAACAAACATGGTGTCCCCAGTAATCAATTGATCATCAATTCGATAACAGATAGAACCTGGTGTATGACCCGGGGTATGTAAAATTTCAATTACTGTTTCACCCAACTGAATGGTGTCTCCACCATAATGCAAAGTGGGTTTCACTAAATCAGCACCCCAAAATTCTGATTCAGCATGGGATAAATGTAATTCCGCATCAAATTTCTCAAGCACTTTCTCCACGCCATTAATATGATCATGGTGACTGTGAGTTAATAAAATATCTGTGATAGTCGCGCCCTGCTTTTCGGCTAGATCAAATAACTTTGGAACATCCCATGCAGGATCGACAATGGCGGCACGTTTAGATGCGGTATCTTCGATAAGATAAATAAAATTATTCATCGGCCCGAGTTCGAACGAATGAACTTTAAATTTTAATTGTGCGTTCAAGGTAGAGGCTTGTGACTACGTAATATCAAGTTTTCGTATTAACGGACTCATCGTTGTTGCCTGTACAAACAGGGTAAATAACACAACCCCATAGGCGATTGACTGTATTGTATACCAATAATCCAGCGTCAGTGGTAGTGACAAAGCCAGTGCCAGGGTTACCGTTCCTCTTACGCCTCCCCAGGCCAACACCAACTGCTGTTTCAATGGCACAGCATCAACACCTGGTACTATATTTAAGATCGGGAATGTTCCAAATACCATTACAATCCTTGCGATGACAACGGCAATGATGCCAATCACTATTGCCAGCCATTGTTCAGTAAACATAGACAAGGTGATCGTGATGCCGGCCAGTAGAAAGATTGTTGATTCAGCTATATACCCCAACAAACCCCAAAATTTATTGGCAAAGTCATCATCCATTTGTGACATAGATTGTCTATGACATCTTACGATCACCAGACCTGCTGCAAGAACAGCCATTACTCCTGACAAATGGAGCAAATCTTCCGCAATCAAAAAAGACGCATAAGTGCATATGATGCTTAGCAATGGAAATGAATAGGGTCCAACTAGCATTTTCATCATCAAACATGTTACCAACCCAACGATAACACCGACGGCCAGACCACCAAAGAATACCGTTGCGAAACGTAGTAAAACTTCATCCACAGATCCTGCCGACTGTATCCCAGTCGCGATTGCGATTAACAGACTAAACATCACTATTGCGGTTGCATCATTAAAGAGGCTTTCTCCTTCCAGTAACATGCTTAATCTTTCAGGTGCATTGGCATTCTTTAATAAGGCCAGCACGGCAGCCGGATCGGTAGCTGATAATAAGGCACCGGTAATGAAGGCGGCCATCCATGGAAAACCAACAGGATGATCAATTCCATAAAAGACACATGCCGCTATCACAGCAGCTGAAACCAGCATTAATGGCAATGCTAATAGTCCTATAGGAACAATATTTTTCCACAGAATTTTGATATCAATTTCGAGGGCAGCCTGAAAGATGAGAATGGGCAAGATAAAATAAAAGATAATCGTGCCAAAATTATCCCATCGTATACCGGTATCTATATTCAGAGTTTTAACAGCGACCTCTGAACCAATGAAGCCAATGATGACCAATATAATGCTGAAGGGTAGGTGAATTTTCTTTGCTAAGGGCTCAACAAGTGCCGCCACAAGCAATAACGCCATTAAAAATAGTGCGGTATGAGACGTT
>CAYRXP010000303.1:0-1887 GCA_964428145.1 uncultured Enterobacteriaceae bacterium | reverse complement strand
AATTCTACCTCTCCAGATTTATCTTCACCTGCAAGCGCATGTTCTAACTCAAGCTCTGAAAAGAATCGAATGTTCTCTGTGAATTCATGACCAAAATAAAGAACAAATCGGTGAAAATCGACTTCATCATCACCCTCCCGATTATTGTAATGCAGTTCACCATAGCCACCTATGGTGGTTCTGTCTGCCCATGATGATCCAACACCTGAGGTTTGTGCTGTTTCGAACGCCTCAGCCGCAGCCTCAACTTCTTCGGTGGCCTCTTCAACTTTCACCTCATTAACAGTCACACGCTGGTCAGTGTCATCTAATCTGGCCTTAAGTTCTGCAATGAGTTTCTGTTGCTGTTGTATGATTTCCCACATTTCTTCCACTGATGGCGTTTCGGCACGGATGTCCCGAATACCTGTTAAAACGCACAGGATAAAAACACACGGGACGGTTATAAGAAGTTTTTTTCTTCGAGATATAAC
This sequence comes from uncultured Enterobacteriaceae bacterium, assembly GCA_964428145.1. GTDB lineage: Bacteria > Pseudomonadota > Gammaproteobacteria > Eutrophobiales > Eutrophobiaceae > SMWN01. The sequence continues at coordinate 1,414 of CAYRXP010000303.1, read as the reverse complement.
AAATAAAGATTGCATGTCAGCCTCTCCTGAAATGGCTCAAGTTTAATGATGCGGTACAGCATACACAGGCTACAAAATAATGTAAATGATAATTATTCTCATTTATATTACTGTAAAAGACAAATTTCTATTTGAAAAATATCTATCTATCTATCTGATTTTTATGGTGTTTGATAAGTTATGATCATATGATAATGATCGGTACCTTGACCGCAAACGGCAAATATTCATAAGGGGAACGTAATGGACGTCACAAGCTTTATCGTATTGGGTGTTCTGGCTGCAGGGATACTCTACGCCATCATGCTTTATAACAACCTGGTGTCACTGAAACATAACGTATCCAAGGCATGGGCAAATATAGATGTCTTGCTCAAGCAGAGACATGATGAGTTACCCAAACTGGTAGAAACATGTAAGCAATACATGGGCTACGAACAGGAGACACTGGAGAAGGTAATGCAGGCCCGAGCCGCTGTTTCTTCTGCACGAGAAAAGGGTGATGTCGCAGCATTGGGGCCTGCCGAAACCCAGCTGCGCATGGGATTGGGTAATCTGTTTGCACTGGCAGAAGCTTATCCAGACCTAAAAGCCAACGAAAGCTTTCAGCATTTACAGGGTCGTATTTCTGGACTCGAGAATGCAATAGCCGACAGGCGCGAATTTTATAATGAAAGTGTTAACAACAATAATGTGCGAATTGAACAATTTCCGGATGTCATCATTGCCCGGAATCTTGGCTTCGGCGCTAAAGATTTACTCGAATTCAGTGAAGGGGAAACCGAGGATGTCGATGTGAAGGAATTATTTGCTTAATAATTAAATCATGACCTTTTTGCAGACAGCTCGATTAGCCCCTGCAACTAATTGGGCCAAACACAGCCCAGGTGATGATTTCTGGACCTTTGCAATTATTCTGGTATTGCTCACAGTCGGCGGCTTTATCGGTGCTTTCTATTTCTTCCTGAGAAAACGCATTATCGAAGATACCCCTACCTCAAATATACGCTCCGCTGCACAAGGCTATGTTGAGCTTTCCGGTGTCGGCAAGTTAATGGAAGGTTCCACCATTACTGGGCCATTAACTGGTATACCATGTACCTGGTATCAATATACGATCGAGGAGTATCGCAGCTCAGGAAAAAACAGTCATTGGGTCACTGTAGAGAAAGAGATCAGTGATAGTCTGTTTTTGTTAATTGATGACAGTGGTGAGGCAGTCATTGACCCTGAAAAGGCAAATGTAACCCCGAGCACAACCGACGTCTGGTATGGTCACAGTCGCCACCCAGAACCCAGGGGAAATAGGGATGGAACGAAAAAAAAGAAGGGCTTCTTCAGCAGCATGGGTCGCTACCGCTATACTGAAAAACGTATGCACCCCAATGATCCACTTTATGCGATTGGTCTTTTT
>CAYRXP010000302.1:0-1914 GCA_964428145.1 uncultured Enterobacteriaceae bacterium | reverse complement strand
AAAGGAATTTTCAACATCATCAGCAAAACCTACAGTTACTCCCCAATCTCTTCCACGATCAACCCGCTCATCGAGGACTTCGATTGCCTCGTCACCGAAATCGAACGAGCCCATTCCAAGGGGGGGACCCGTGACATTGTTGCTCTTCAACCAAGATCCAGACGCTCCTGACAGGGAAGGACGATCAGATCAAGTCGGCCCGCAGGCGGCAATCTGTTGCCGTGAACGGTTTCTAAGACTTCATATCTTTTTGGATGATAGGAGGCTTACGGTGCAATGCTTTATTTAGCCTTGTTGACCATGACTCTGGCCACAAGCCAGACACTAAAAATAGAAGTCAGCGATACGGTTGAAGAATATTTATCCCAACTCGGCCTAACCCCGAATGAATACATCATTGTCGTTTCCGATCAGATGTCTAGAGGGGCCGCAGTGCTTTATGAGAGGGACGCTTCTGACCACGATTTCGTAACATTCTTCTTTAACCTGAAGCTCCTTCAGAAGCTCTCCAGGGGAGAGAGAAGAGTGTTGATTAGCCATGAGGTGGGCCATCTCGCTCCGGAATGTCAGCGTCTGTGGGAACGGATCTATCGGGAGTTGTGCGCTGATGAGGTCTCTTTGAAACTGGTTCCCGTGGAGGACGTCTCAGCCATGCTTGCCAAGTCCATCCGGATGTTTCCTTACTACCCTGCACGGCAAGAGTTTGTGCTCAGGCTTGCCCTGATCCAGGAAATGAGGCCGGTGAACAGAGAGGGAGAGCCCACAGTCGCTCGATCATCAGGGGCATCGGCAAGGGATGACTGGATGGACTGCGCCTGATCCGAAATCTCACTGACAGGTAAAGTTGCTCGCCACCCAGTTGGCAGGATCCTTCTCTCCACCTGCAGGACCCGTGTAAACAGCTCTCTCTGGGTAGGAACAGATGGGTCGTTCGTTGTCCACCACTCCGTCGGTGCTGTGGGTGGCAACGATGAAATCCGGCGCCTCGCCCTTTTCCACCCATTCCACCAGCGGCGCCAGCTTGTCCCAGGCATTCGGGCCGGGACCACCGCGACAATGGCCCATCCCGGGTACCATAAAGAGCTGCACCTTCTGCTTTGCCGCGTCGATGTCGCCGTTGAAGGTCGTCTCCACAACGTCCTTGTAATAATCCAGGGTGGGTTCGGGATTGGCCGCGGCGTCCGCCCATCCGTGGTAAATGATCAACTTACCGTTGTTCTTGAGCAGAAAGCGGCTCAAATCGGGATCGGTGGCCTCGGTGATCGACATCATCAGGTCTCCTTTGCCGGAGGTGACATCGTCGATATCGAATTCCCACCAGGCATATTCAGGAGGCTGTCTTGTCTTATCGGGCACCTGAGAGAGGTCGTTGAAAGCGGGCATGGGGACTCCCGGATCCTTTTCATAAAAGAGGTAGTTGATGTGATCGGCAGTGGTGCCTGGACGCTCAGGCGTGCCCAGTCGAGCAGGTGACATGGAATTACCTGCGTGAGGGAAAAGGCCCGATGCCCAACCCGGCTCGGTCCCCAAAGATTTGCCCTTGAGGATACGGACGCCTTTGCTGTCGTGTGCCCCGCGGTAGATATCCTTGATGACCTGGAGTTGTTGGGTGGTGAAACAGGCGTCACCATTCACATTGTCCGGGCACATATTCTCGGCCAGATCGATCTCGGGTTTAAAGTCACAGGCCAGAGGATTGTCGATGACGCCGTCGGTGATCCCATCCAACCCGTCACACTTGGCCAGCACGGTATCGATCAATAGATCGAACTTGGTCAGGCTTTCCGGAACGCCATCACCATCCTGGTCGTAGGCGAGATTGCCGGCCAGATTGTCACGGAATATTTGCTGCAACATCCAGACGTGAGTGGCGTTGGACTTCTGATAAAAGAGGACAGGGGCCCCGGCCACGAT
>CAYRXP010000301.1:0-1927 GCA_964428145.1 uncultured Enterobacteriaceae bacterium | reverse complement strand
TGACAAACATGAACCCCCACACTCCACCGGGGATATTTGTCATCATTTCACGAACCAGTGTATCTCCACCCATTCCGCGAAATACCAAACCAAAAGCGATTGCACCAATTAAAATCATAAACACCATGCTGGTCAGGCGCATCGTAAGTTGTATGGCTGCCTTCATGTTATTCATGGTAAGTTGTTTGTGGGCAGCAGAAAGGATCATGGCACCAAGCGCACCGACAGCAGCTGATTCTGTAGGAGATGCAATACCGGCAAAGATTGAGCCAAGTACACTTGTGATGAGTAACAGGGGGGGTGATAAGGTAAATATGACTTTTCTGAGTAAATCCCCGTCTTCATTAATCTCCAGTGCGGGCGCAACTTCAGGTTTTACCCAGGCAAGACAAAGGATGTACAAAAGGAAAAGTGTGACTAGTATTGCTCCTGGCATAACTGCACCGACAAAAAGACGACCCACCGGCACACCCATCACATCACCAAGCAGAATTAATATAATGCTAGGCGGTATGATTTGACCTAATGTCCCAGATGCAGCGATCGTGCCCGAAGCAAGTAGAGGAGAATAATGGCGCTTGAGCATGGTCGGTAGCGCGATAATGCCCATCGTTACGACCGTTGCACCAACAATTCCTGTTGTCGCAGCCAGAAGTGCACCAACAACAACGACTGATACAGCTAAACCTCCTCGTATCTTTCCAAAAAGAAGCCCCATGGTTTCCAGTAAATCTTTAGCCAGGCCCGATTTATCCAGTGTGACACCCATAAAGATGAATAAAGGTACAGCGAGTAAGGTGAAATTATTCATCATTCCCCAGATTTGCAGAGGGAGGAGGTTGAAGAAATCCAGGCCTAAAAAGATACTGCCGAAGAAAAGTGCTACAGCACCTAAAGTAAATGCAACCGGATAGCCTATCAGAAGCATGACCATAAGCATGACAAACATGGCAATGATGGCAGCAGTCATGTGTCTTTTCCCAGTACGGTATTGAGATTTTTTACAATTTCCGAAACACCTTGTAATAAAAGGAATGTGAATCCCAATGGGATGCTTGCCTTCAAGATCCAGCGGTACGGTAATCCACCTGGGTCAGGAGAACCTTCCAGATGAATATATGATTGGTATACAAAAGGCCAGGCAGATAAAATGATTAAAATACAAAAAGGTATTAATAGAAAAATGCTGCCAAATAAATCAATCCATGCTCTACGTCGATTATCCATGAATTTACTTTTGTAGAATAGATCTAGCCTGACATGGTCATCATGCTTTAGCGTGTAAGCGGCCCCGATCAGAAATATCAGTGAAAACAGATGCCATTCCATTTCCTGTAGCGCAACGGAGCCACTTTGGAAAAAATATCGCATGGTAACATCGTAACTGACCAACAGAACCATCACTAAAACCAGCCATGAAACCAACATGCCAGTGCATTCACTGAATTGTTCTAGTCTAACCGAGAGTTGGTTTAATAGGCGTAAGACAGATTTTTTATGCATGCCGGTTTAAGATAAGTCCTTAAAATTGAAGGCGTATTATTATTTGGAATAAAAAGAAATGCTATCTCAATGATTTTTTTATGATCATTTAACGTCATTTCTAAAAACGAAATCAGCGATATCATGTCCGTAATATCAGCTGATATTTATGTCGTGATTTGTATTTATGCACAAGCAATTCAAAAGACTAGTTTTCATGTATATTTATTGATAGTAGGCACTATTCATAAGAAGAAGATAAATATATAACATATTGATATTAAAGGAAAAATATTAATATTTCATGTTGCAATGAAGCAAACGAGAGAAGATTAAATTCTGAAAATCAATTCTTGAATAATGAAAATTTATACACAGAGTTATCAACAGCCTAAGCTATTGATTTTCCTTATGGTAAGAATTGGCCAGTTGAATAAAATTATCT
>CAYRXP010000300.1:0-1929 GCA_964428145.1 uncultured Enterobacteriaceae bacterium | reverse complement strand
GCAGCTCCTTGCTCTTTACATCCGGCACCGAGACAAGTCGGCAAAACGCAATCCCGTTTTCTCTGCGCACCCGTAGCATCTCCTTCAATCGCGACGCGAACGAGTCCGGATCATGCAGTTGCTCGGGGAGTGAGCCATAGACCGTGGCAGCCTTGGGGAAACCGACAGCCGAGGCCGCCGCCTTGGGATTGACACCCATGAGGTCGAAGGCACCGCGGTTCATCCATCGGCAGTCCTCATCGGCCATCCAGGAACCCAATCTTTCCGGCTCGACGGGAAGGGCTCCCACCAGGTCCCAACCGGAAAGCGCGAACACCCCCGGCTGCATGGCGTTGAAGGCAGCCCCAAGAAGGTGCAGCCGGAGCACTTCCGCCTTCTGCTCGGGGGTCATGTCGTACGGATCCGCGATCCCCAAGGCGGCCGCGGAGAAGGCCGCCAGGGTCCCACAGAACCCCAAATTGCTGAATTCTCGCATGCAGGTTGTGTTGCCGAGCACCTTCTCCTTCGCCCGTTCATACATCCCTCTGTAGATCTCCCTGCCGAGCCGTTCCTCCCCCTCGACCGAGAAGGTCTCATCTCCGTGTTTCCTGAGGTGCGAAAGGTCGAACATGAGCTCGTCGTGGTTCTGGAGCGCGTGGACGAAGCGACCCGGATCGATCCCCTCCTTCAGCATCAACCGCAGCACCAGGCGGAGCGGACCCACGTCGCCGGTGGCCATGGCATAGAGGTAAGGCGGGCGCGTGACAAAGTCGTAGCTGAGATCCGGGCCCCAAGTGTTGAACCTCTTGAGGTCGTCGAAGCTGAGGTTGAGCTCCTGGAAGGTGTAGCCCCCCAGCTTGCGGACCATCATCGCGATCAATTCGGAGCCACCCTCGGCCAGAGGATGTCCCTCGACCCAGGACTTGTCTGCCCCGGGCCTTTGCTCGACGCCCAGGAGCGCATTGGCGTCCAGGCGCAGACCTTTGGTTCCCAGCACCAGAAGGGCCTGTACCACGTCGGCCAGCACGATCCGCTGCGCGCCGAAGGTGGGGTCCAGCCAGTTGAAGGAAGGCTGCCCGGCTTTGAAGACATGGAGGTACACCCATCGTCGCCGACGGCCGTCGACGCCAATCACCTCCTCCGTGGCGCTCCAGTTCGTGTCCTTCACGCCCGGGTCGTAGAACGGGATGACCTCCAAGGGGCCGGGGATGTAGCCCTTGTCCTCCAGGAGCTGCACAATCTCGGCGTTGAGATTTACGCAGTCGGCTCCCTGCGGGACGGCGCCGAGCAGTCCCCAATCTTTCCGGGGGATCTCGACCATGACATAGAGGCCCTCGTAGTTCTTGTAGGCCAGCTCCGCCAGTCGGAAGTCCGCACCCTTCCCACTGTGGGCAGGGACCAGGTCACCGATGAAGATGATGTCGAACCCCCGGGCCTTCCTGGACATCCGCAGGTACTGCTCATCGGTCCCGAAGAGGGGATCGACGGTAAACTCAATGCGATCGAACAATCCGTCAATAGAGGGGGTATATTGGCGCCCCGTGATCCCGCCGGAGCGCTTCATTGGGCCCGTGTGGATAGCTTCTATCCCGATCTCGCGGAATGTGGACAATAGCGCTTCGCTCCCCAGGGTCTGAAGCACGCTCCTCCCTGGACGGGAGACGATGGACTTCGGATAGCTGGTAAACCAGACGGAGGCGGCGCGGACGAAGTCCTGCGGAGCCGGATGACCGTAGGCGTTCCGCCACTGGATGCTCTTTCCAGAGACAAGGTCGCTCAAGTGATCGGCGCGATACAGCATCGATCGGGATTCGAGCCACCGGATGTAGTCCGGGCTCGGCCGGCTGCGGCGATGTCCCTTGGCAGCCAGAGCGGTTTTTCCGGGTTTTCGCTGCACCTTGGATCCCTTCGTCCGGGGAGCATCCATGTGTTCGTGTCCGTTTTATGGAC
>CAYRXP010000299.1:0-1941 GCA_964428145.1 uncultured Enterobacteriaceae bacterium | reverse complement strand
CTCACCGACAGGTGTTGCATTCACCCCCAGAGACCACAGCCGTTATGTGCGGGTGACGGTGTCACTTTTCGTGGCCGATGATGTCTCGGAGTCGGCGGTTGTCTACTTCGGTCCAGCCCGGCGGTGTGTAGATCGCCGCCCACGCATCCACCGGGTCGGCACCGTAAACATGGCCGTGACCGGCCGGCACTCCAGTCGAGAACGCCATGTCGGCAGCTGTCTGCCAGAACGTGATGACCGGTACCCAGAACATGTCCTCTGAGACATCGGGCCCGCGCGGCTCGTCGAGCCACTCTGGTGACCGCCACACAAGGTCGGTCGTCCAATACGTGATCGGATCGGATGCGTTTTGGAGGTAAACGATGCGTGACGGTGACCACTCAGTGTCGGGCTGCGACAGGTCAGCAGGCGAAACAGCGAATCGGAGGTTGTGCCCTGCCTCATAGACCGGGAGCCAGAACGGACTGTCCTGTTCCCTGCTGCTGGTGACTTGGCTGTGGATCTCGTTCTGGAACACGGGTCCGACGAGCAGTGCCCCATCGGTGCTGGCAATCAGGTCGTCGATGCCGGCAAACGCTGATTCGGTGCCGAACGAGCCAAGACTCTCGCCGAAGAGCAGCAGCTTCGGGCGTGACTCGGCCGGCAGCTGTGACCAGCGCTCGTGGACCGCCTGGATCATCTCACGGCCGGCTTCAGCGGCCTTGTCGATATCGACCAGAAAAGAGATCCAGCTCGGTAGATATGAATACTGCAGAGCGACGAGCGCTGTGTCGGCGTTGTGCATGTATTCGAGCGGGTCGGCAGCTCTCGCATCCACCCAACCGGTTCCCGTCGTCGTGAACACTGCGAGAACGTCGCGTTCCCACGCCCCGGTCCGATCCAGCTCCTGCATGGCGAGATCGACGCGCTCTGCCACCGTGTCCGCTGACTTCAAACCGACATAGACGCGGATGGGTCGTCCAGCCTCCCCACCGTTGAAATCTTCGATCTCTTCAACCGTTGGGCCGCTCCCGATGAAGTCGCGACCCTTCACGCCGAGACTCTCCCACGGCACCAGCGAATCGGGACTTCCTGACCGTTCCGGATTGGTCGGCTGTTCTATCCCCTCGGACGTGCTGTCGTTCACGACCCCAAATGTGGAATTGAGCCCATCCATGAGGGGGTCGAGGACAAATCCTTGGACCAATCCAACGACTACGACGAACGTGACCACGACTCCGACAACTACCGCCACCATCCGTGGAGCAAACCGGTCAATGAACCGGACGAGTACCCGTGCCAAGCCGCGAATGATCCGCGAGATGATAAGGATCAAACCAGCCACGACCAGAGAAACGACCAGGATCGTTCCCCGCTGCCACACTGCTTGCTCTTCCATCTCCATCAGTCCTCGGACTTGGTCCTGCCAGCGCCAGCCGAGATACAAGAACAGAGGCACAAGAATGACTGTGGCAGCCACTAGAACCCACCAGGCGATGCGTTTCACATCCGTGCTCGGTTCTCTCTTGATGATCTTGCGGATCAGCGATGAGACGGCGCTGCCGAGGCCGTAGCCGATCACCATCGTGATCCCAGCCACCGCTCCCTGAAGAAGCGCAACCCGAGGCAGGAGTGAGGGCGTCAGCGATAGGCAGAAGAATACAAGCGCTCCGGCCAAACCTCCGAACGGCAGCCGCCGCCAAAACACCCAGCGGAAACGGTCGCTCAACGTGGTTTTGTCATCGCCGTCGAGATCGCCACGATCACCGTTCGATGAGCGCGGCGTCTCGTCCATCTGTGAGGTTCGCTCGACCACGGTTCAGAAACTACACAACTCGAGGCTCAGCCGACCCTGGGTTCTTCCAACCCCACTCCAGCCGTTTCGCTCGGTATGTCGCGTGATAGCGCATAACCGGCTGGGAGTGATGATTACGGCTGGTGTGGCTTCCACCGGTCGGGCGG
>CAYRXP010000298.1:0-1958 GCA_964428145.1 uncultured Enterobacteriaceae bacterium | reverse complement strand
TACCAGACTGAGATTGTTCAAGTTCAATGGCCATTGATTGAAATCTATTTGGGGGTTGTCTGGCTGGCTCAACAAGTTTTTCCGAGCTGGGGAGATATCTTAAAAAGCGACCATTTGAAACAGCATTAAAGATGCCAATACGCGTCACCTGCTGTTCTACTTCCTCACCATTGCTATTAATAAATCGGGTGTTGAAGCGAACAACCTTGCCGGACTCTATCATTTCATCCAGGACTAAAATCCAGAGTTGCTCAAGTTCTTTAATATCAGGTAATTTTTTACTGGATGCCAATGCATCGGTAATATCATCGCGGTCAGGTTTTTGTGCCGACACCAAAGAGGTATCTATAATAGAGTCTACATCTCCCGCAATTTGCCTGACAACACCATGTAATTCTCCTAGTGAGCCTGCTCTGGTTTCCAGAATTTCTGTTTGCCTGGTAATTTGATTTTCATAAAGATTATAAGTGCGTCTGAGATTTACACCGCGTTTTTCTTCTTTTTTTAGAATGACCAGTGCTTCATTTAACAATTGTTCCTGGTTTACCTTTGCCTGTCTGAATTTTTCTTCTCGCTCACTGTTTGCCTTATTTTCCAGCGTACTTTCTTGCCGGACCTGCTCCAGAAGTTGATCAAGTGTTTTAGGGGGCTCTGCAAATGCGACAGAGGGAACCAGCATGCAAAAGAAGCAGGTGAACATGCTAATCATTTGATTTCTTCCAGTCATTTGATTTCTTCCGGTGCTGGTATTGGAAGTTTTATCAAGTCAGGTGGGGCCTGTTTTTTCGCGATTAGAATTCCCTTTGCGATCGAGCGATTGTAGTCATCAGACAATGTTTTCCACAGTTTATCTTGTTTGTCCCAATAGCCACTTTCCTTTCCGTCAAGTGTTTGATAAAAAATTGATATGCGTCCGATTCGCAGGATATCTACTGTACTCGGTGTGTCATTGGTTTGTATTATGTCGGTCATCGTTTCAATCGTGCGACCGTATTCCATTTCTATCTGGTAGGCTTCCATGATACGGCGATATTTTTCAGGAAGGGAAACATCAGGTCTGTCCATCATATTTTTGATTAACACTACTCTGGCGATGCGCTCTTCCTTCAGGAATGGGGCATCTAGCGAAACGAATTCTTCCAACACCTCGATCATACGAAGCAGCAGCGGCACAATATTTTGTTGCGTTTCAGCAATACTGCTTATTTGATCGGTAAGTGAGTCTACAGTTTCCAGTTGTTTTGCCGTTAATTTTTCCAATTGGTCATTATAAGTTTTTAAGCTATCTATCTTATGCAGTGCCGTTCGATATTCATGCAGCATGTCTTTGGTTTTGTCGGCATACGCATCTATAATCTGTTGCGATTGTTTAGCCTGGGCATGACTCTCAATTGTCTCTTCGATAGCAGTTTGTAGTGTGTTTTCGGCAAAGCCTGTGGTCGACGAACTCATCAACAGGGAAAATGATAGCAGGGCATATTTCATGTGTTTTATAAGGAAAATTTCCTAAGCCTTCTTAATCGTTAATATAATCTCGGATCATATCCGTACTGGCGTGTATTATGCAACGAATATCAATAGTTCATAAGCATCAGGTTTAAGTTGATGAGTCTACGCTTTCGATTGAATATGTTGATTACGTTGCTATTTGCATTAATTCTGCTGGCAGGTAGCTTTTACGTAATAAACAATGCCAGAACGGCTGTGCAAGATGAGATGCGGTCTGTTGCAAGACTGACTTCACAATTAATTGAAATCGCATTATTGAATAATGCTGACAGTAGCAATCATGATATTCAGAAAAGCGTTTTGGAAAAAATTGCCAATCTGGAAAGTACGCGTCATCTTGAAATTGAATTGTACAAAACTAGAAACGCGGGAAACGCAATTCCGGTAAAAATTCTCCCAACAATCACTGCGAAAGCCCCCGAATGGTTTGTACGTTTAGTAAAGCCTTC
>CAYRXP010000297.1:0-1972 GCA_964428145.1 uncultured Enterobacteriaceae bacterium | reverse complement strand
CGCAGGTCATGCCCAAGACTCGATAAGTTTTCGTCATTTAGATCTCCTGTAAATTGTCGGCGTCGGGTTCCATTGCACTCCATCCAGCAAAGGGCAAGGTCAAGCGGGTTGTCGACATAAAAGCGCCCCTACCCCGGTGATCTTCGAGGCTTGACCACGGACGAAAGCGGAACCAGCCTGAACCCCCGTTTCTCGATATCCTTCAGCCATGGAACCAGCGCTTTCAGAGTCGCTTCGCGTGGGTGGCCGATGGCGATGGCTTGGCCGGTCCTTTTAGCCAGCCTTTCGACCTCGGCCAGACGCTTGTTTATCCCCACCACGTCGTCGGCATCATCGAGAAAGACATTTCGTCCCGCGAAGGGCACGTCGATTTTCCGGGCCGCCTTGCGAGCGACGGAATTGCCGGCGGTAATAGAATCCAGAAAAAACAAATTCCTTTTTTTCAATACCTCCATGACCACGACCATGCCGGCCAAGTCCGCCGTGAAGCGGCTGCCCATGTGATTGTTGACCCCCACGTAACCGGAGAATTGATCCAGGTTCCATTTGAGGCTGTTCAGCAGTTCCTGGCGCGGGATGCCGGTCAGCAGGACGTTTGGGCCCGGGTCCACGTCCTGGCTGCCGGGTTCCATGGGAATGTGCAGCAACAGCTCGTGGCCGGCGGCCCGCGCGGAACGGGTCTGTTTGTCGAGGTCGGGGGCATAGGTCAGGAACGACAACGTCAATGGGCCCGGCAATTGAATGGCCCGGGCGGTCCGCGGTCTGTCGATGCCGAGGTCGTCGATGACGATGGCGATCCTGGCTTTCTTGCCCTCCGCGGGAATGGCCGGCGTCAAGGAGGCCGTCTCGGGTGGCGATTCGGTCTGTGCTGGGGACGGCTCCGTCTCGGCCTGCGGAGTTTGAGGAGGGTCTTGATTGTCAGGGCCCGGGGGGGTGGCCGCCTGGGCATCGAGAGATGGCGTCTTTTCCGCCGTTACCTTGAGGACCTTGACGGCGGGCAGGGTTTCGGTTGATTCGATGATGTCCTTGGGCAGGGCTTCTTCATAGGCGCGCACGGGTATTCCTTGCTGCACCTTGGTGTTTTCGGGGAGCAGGGGCGGACGCGTTGCCGGGGCGGCAGACTCAGACGGTGCCGGCGGCGGGGTGGTTTTGGTCAGGAATCCAACACCGTATCCGATGGCGATTCCGGCCACGGCCAGGCCGACGAATAACGCCTGGCGAAGGGGATTCAAACGGAATTGGAGCCGCCGGCCCGGTGCCCCCGATTTATTGTTGCCGGCACTACGGGTCCGGGACTTAATCGCCATTGCCGTTCGCCTTCCCCATCATCCGCTTCCTTCAGACCGCATACAATAATAGGATTTTTGATGTTTCTTTCCCGTCATTCTGATGTAAGTTTCACGTGATACATTGAGAAATAGAATGAAATTGGCGGCCAACGCCAATGTTCCATCGGAGTGAAGCGTGCCATGCGTTCCTATGACCTGGGACAGCTGAGCCTGCTTGTGCTTGAAAAGCATCTTCTGGTGCGCAGGCTGCTGACGGATGTGTTCAGCGAGTTCGGTGTGCCGACGGTCCACAGCACCCCCGACCCGGAAATGGCCTGGGACTTGTTCACCCAGTACCATATCGATCTTATCCTTTGCGATTGGGCCCATGGCCTGGACGGCATGGCCTTTTTGACCCGGGTCCGCCACGACGAGGAAAGCTCCGATCCCTTCATTCCGGTCATCATCTGTACCGCCAATACGGAATTCCAGCATGTCTGCACCGCGCGGGACACGGGGATGACCGAATATCTGGCCAAGCCGGTGTCGGCGAAAACCATCTATTCCCGCCTCTGCGCGGTGATAGAAAACACCCGCCCGTTCATCCGGATCGGCGACTTCTTCGGTCCCGATCGCCGCCGCCATCGGGACGATCTTTTCGGCGGCCACAACCGCCGCAAGCGCCGCGCCGGTTAGCCCCGCTG
>CAYRXP010000296.1:0-1985 GCA_964428145.1 uncultured Enterobacteriaceae bacterium | reverse complement strand
TTTTCTTTTACCCCCAAGAGCAATGATCGGGTGACACCAGGTGGGAATATAATGGAAGAATGGCTTGGCGTATGACGGAGAACCTCCACAAGCCGATTGCCATATTGGGCTGGATCGTTTTCCTTGCCAAGCCCATCTGGCGGATGATTGAGTTTCTCGACGATATCGATTTTGTTGCCGATCTACTGGGCGGCGGCGACCGCGTTACCCAAGGATGGGAATCCGCAGGAGTTGAGTTTTTGGATACCGGGTGGGGAACCCTAGCGATGTCCGTACTCTGAGTGGGATTAATTCTGCTGGCGAGTTATAGGAAACCGGGAACGATTTATCTGACGAAATTAGCGGAGAAAACGCCACTTGTAGAGGACAAGGTCTATGAAAATCGTGACTTTGTGGGCCCTGCTGTCATCCATTTTGGGGAGGGAACTACTTGACCAGGCTAGCGTGAACCCAGCCGGTCTTGCCTGCCTTGGTTTTGATTTTGTACCAAGACTCAGTTTTATCGGTCACCTTGAGCTTGTCGCCCCGCTTCACCGTTGTGATTATTTTCGAACTGGTGGTGGCCGATTCTCGAATATTGACAGTTGAGCTCTGCACCTGAACCGTAGGATTTCCTTTAAAGGGCACGATACCCGAGAGCTTCGAACAGCCAAGGCTGCTGGTCAGGACAAGGAGTAATCCGCTGGCGAAAAGGGTGCGAGATAAACCTGTGATATATTTGTTCATCATAAAGGCTCCAGGTACTAACTTAGCCATATTACGTATGCCAGGTGGTGACACCCGTCACACCCCGTTTCCGAATCCCTGGAGAGGAAAGACGAATGCCTGAGTGGTGGCCAGCAGTGGTCTTCGGCTGGCCATCTTACTGGTCGTGTCCCCAGCGCTGTTAGTCTTCATCGTTGTCTCGACAACCTATCTGCTCAGTGTCCTCCCTGGCATCACCGGAATTCTGGGATAGACAAAGGGGCAAAATTAGCTTGCCACTTGGCAGAAGTGAAAGTAGTCTAGGCACAGGAGGAGCCAGTGAACAGGGATGTGTCAGCGCTTCTGCTTCGGAGGAGAAAAGAGTAGTCGCTCCTGAGTTCTCCTGATTTGAATGAGACTCCAAGGGTCTTCGCAGATCGACACAGCAGGCCTTGTGCCATAGCCCGCCAGGCCGGTGATGACTCCTTGCAGCTTACGAAGTCCCTCTACCGGGACGATAAAGAAATCCTTGTCCCGTTTGAGGGTCTGCGTTGTACGCGAGTGTTAAGCCTGGGGTATGATTCGGGGAAAAAGTTCGGGCGAAACGCACGTTTGTCAGGGAGGCCACATGAAATCCGTCTTAGCATTGACGTCGATTCTCACTGTGGGTGGGCTCTTGGCTCAAGCCCCGAACCCACTGCGGGGGGAAGCCAGCCAACCCCTTGAGCCCTATAAGGTGATTGGCAATATCTATTACGTGGGTGCGGTCAACATCTCATCCCACATCATCGTCACACCGGAAGGTCTGATTCTTCTCGATACAGGGACGCAGGAGATGCTGCCCGGCATTCGGACCAACCTGGAAAAGCTGGGTTACACGCTGCAGGATGTCAAGATCATCCTGTCGAGCCACGCCCACTGGGACCATGTGGAGGGTCACGCGGCCATCAAGGAACTCAGCGGGCCTCCAGCGCTGGCGGTCGGTGAGGATGCGGCGGCCATCTCCAGTGGGATCGACAGTTCCGCTGCAGGCGCTCAGGGCTGGAACCCCACCGAGGTCGGCCGAGTCCTCGAGGACGGAGACAAAGTCACTCTGGGAGGCGTCACCATGCAGGCCCATTGGACCCCTGGGCACACGAAGGGTTGTACGGCCTGGACGACTACGGTCGAAGAGGACGGAGAGTCCTACTCCGTCGTCTTTGTGGGTGGGACCGGTATCAATCGGGCGTCAAACTTCTGGACAACAAGCGTCATCCCAGTATTGTCGAGGACTACGCTCGGACCCTTCGCGTTCTCAAGGA
>CAYRXP010000295.1:0-1997 GCA_964428145.1 uncultured Enterobacteriaceae bacterium | reverse complement strand
CCAGATACATCATTGGTCTGATCACAACCTCACTATTCACGGCCACTGGACGATCCTGTATCTTGTGCATGCCAAGGATCGCGCTTTGGGGTGGATTAATGATCGGTGTTGAAAGTAAGGAGCCAAAAACACCGCCATTAGTAATGGTAAACGTACCCCCGGTGAGATCTTCAATGGTTAATTTTCCCTCTTTGGCTTTTTGTCCGAATTTAGCAATTCTTGTCTCGATTGCAGCAAATGAAAGCGTGTCCGCATCTCTGAGAACAGGAACAACCAATCCACGTGGTGAACTGACTGCGATACCGATATCAAAATAACCCCGGTAAAGAATATCTTCACCCTCAACGGACGCATTGATAACAGGAAATTTCTTTAGTGCTTCGACTGTAGCCCGAGTAAAAAAGGACATGAAACCTAATTTAATTTCGTGGGTTTTTACGAATTCTTCTTTATAGCGATGTCGCAGATCTACAACGGGCTGCATGTTGACTTCATTAAACGTTGTTAACAGCGCATTATCATGTTGCGCAGAAAGCAGTCGCTTCGCGACACGTTTGCGGAGTCGCGTCATGGGCGTGCGTTCTTGTGGTCGTTGTTCTTCGCCTATGTTCGTTACAGGTGCAGGTGTTGCTTCAACTTTCTGTGCTTGCTTTTCTGGTTCAATATTTTCCAAGTCCACATTTTTTGACACTGGGATTTGTGAATCAGAACGCGATGATTCTGTTATAGCAGTCGCTTTACGTTTGCTATCCAGTATTGCTTCAGGTGGTTGGTCTCCTGAAGCGACTGTACTAAGGGCAGCTCCCAAATGATTAAGAACATCTTCTTTTGTGATTCGGTCAGGGTCTTTATGTGTTTTAATATCCGACGTTTGAAGTTTGTTCTCCGACAGTAAATTCCTTACAGCCGGGCTCACTTTTGGTGTTTTTTCACCTGGTATGGAATGGGATTGCTGCGTTGGTTCTGATTGACTCGTTATAGGCTCATGCTCAGGTTCCAGCAGTGTCTGTTGCTGAGGTACAGCATCCTCTGGTTTAGTTGATTCAGGTTGACTTGTTTCCGGCTTATCCTCAATTGTATCGATTGAAGATGGTGCCTCAACTGAGGACTGTTTTTCTGTTTCAATTCTGCCGATAATTTCGTCACTTTCGACATCGTCACCATCCTGTTTTAGAATTTCAATGAGCACCCCACTGTTTGGTGCAGCAACTTCCAGCGTGACCTTGTCTGTTTCTATGTCAATCAGGTTGTCACCACGTTTAACTGTTTCGCCCACTTTTTTGTGCCATTTAAGCAGGTTAGCTTCGGCGATGGATTCTGCAAGGACAGGGACTTTTACTTCAACGGTCACGTTTTTCTCCTTTAATTAAAGGGCTTGATTGTACGCTGTCATACACGGGCAAAGTTGATCAAGCCAAAGCTGATTAAGTCAGGCAGATCTGCTCGGGATAAAGCCTCGCCTATGCGTGACTTCAAGTTTGCCTAATTGCAGTGCATCTGCCACCAATTCTTCTTGTTGTTCCAGATGTTTGGACATATAACCCACTGCCGGTGATGCTGAATAGAAGCGTCCGGCATAACCCAGGGTATGTTGATCGTCAATACATCCAATTAGTGTGCCTCGTGACTGGAGATAATACCAGCTCCCCTGATTCTTGGGCTCTTCTTGAACCCAAACGATTTCTTTCAGATTTGGGTAACTGTCGATGATGTTTTTAACCCCATCTTTAGGAAATGGGAACAACTGTTCTATACGGGCAATGGCAATATTTTCAATATTTTTTCCCCGACGTTCCTCAAGTAAATTGTAAAATACCTTACCCGCACAGAATAGCAAACGGGCGACTTTCGAAGAATCAATTTCATCAATTTCACCGATTACTGTGTGAAATTTACCATGCGTCAGTTCTTCTAAAGGCGAAGCAGAAAGTTTATGACGCAATAAACTTTTAGGGCTCATCACAATCAACGGTTTTCTATAGGGCCTCAACATCTGA
>CAYRXP010000294.1:0-2008 GCA_964428145.1 uncultured Enterobacteriaceae bacterium | reverse complement strand
TATCGCTGTTGCAACATCTGCCTCACCTTTTAGTGTCAGCTCGTAGTCTGGTGTGGGCAACACTTTCAAGGAGACTTCCAATAATACGCCCAGTGTCCCCATCGCACCTGTCATCAACCTTGATACATCATAGCCAGCGACATTTTTCATCACCTGACCGCCAAAATTGAGTATCTCTGCTTTACCATTAAGACATTTAAGACCAAGCACAAAATCCCTGACAGCACCTACATAGGGTCGTCGTGGACCAGATAATCCACAGGCAATCATCCCGCCTGCCGTCGCATTTGTCGAAAAACAGGGAGGCTCAAAAGCCAGCATTTGATCATGATTTGCTAATACTTCGTTAATTTCTGAAATTGTAGTTCCAGCCCGAACAGTGATGACTAATTCAGTAGGCTCATAAGAAATTACACCTGAATTGGCTGATACATCAAATTGCTCTGCTTCAATTTTTCTACCATAAAATGCCTTCGAATCCCCTCCTTGTATACAAAGTGGTATCTCTGATGAATAGGCATCTTGTACTTGTTGCTGATATTGCCGAACTATTTTGTCTGTCAAAATCTTTCCAAATCCGGGTGAGAAAGTTCCCCCCGGTGAATATGCATTGCACCAAACTCTGCGCACCTGTTTAAGGTGGGTATTGCCTTGCCCGGATTAAGTAATCCTTTTGGGTCGAAGGCATTTTTTATGGCATGAAACTGAACCAGTTCTTCTGCGTTAAACTGGACACACATCTGGTTGATTTTCTCAATGCCGACACCATGCTCCCCTGTGATGGTACCACCGACTTCCACACAAACTTCCAGTATCTTTCCGCCTAACTCCTCGGCCCGCTCCAGCTCACCCTCAATACTTACATCATACAAAATCAGTGGGTGTAAATTTCCATCTCCCGCGTGAAAAACATTCACGACGCCAAGCCTATATTGTTGGGCTAACCCATCTATTCTGTTTAACACGCTTCCTATATGTTTTCTGGGAATCGTACCATCCATACAATAGTAGTCAGCAGCAATACGCCCGACTGCAGGAAATGCTGACTTGCGTCCTTCCCAGAATTTATCTCCTTCCTCCTTGTTTCTTGCGACCCTCACATCACTGGCACCAGCAACTTTCAATATGGCTTCTACCTTACGACATTCCTCATCGACTTCCTCATCGGCTCCATCAACTTCGCATATTAAAATTGCCGCTGCATCAACAGGATATCCAGCATGCAGATAATCTTCTACAGCCCTGATAACGCCATTGTCCATCATCTCCAGACCGGCCGGGATAATGCCTGAGGCAATAATATCTGCGACGCCCTTCCCCGCCTCTTCTATTTCATCGAATGCTGCAAGAAGCACTCTGTTGTTGAGTGGTTTATTTAATAACTTCAGGGTCACTTCTACAATCACACCGAGCATCCCTTCTGAACCCGTCATTAGTGCAAGCAAATCGTAACCGGCTGAATCCAGAGCGTTACCCCCTATCTCTAACAATTCCCCGGCGACCGTAATTAATTTCACAGCCAGAATGTTATGTACGGTTAAACCATATTTTAAACAGTGAACACCACCTGAATTTTCTGCAACATTACCACCGATAGTGCATGCGATTTGAGAGGAAGGATCAGGTGCATAGAACAAACCATATTTTTCTGCAGCCTCAGAGACACTAATATTTCGAACGCCAGGCTGGACTCTGGCAATCCGTTGGTCAGGATCCAAATGAACGATTTGATTGAATTTGGCCAGGCTAAGAAGTAGTCCATCTTCAACTGGCATAGCACCCCCGGAAAGCCCTGTGCCAGCGCCTCTGGCCACAACAGGAACATTTTCCTGATGACAAAGCCGCATTATCGCCTGTACTTGATCCACACTTTCAGGCATCACAACATAACTGGGAAGTTGCCTATATGCAGTCAGGGCATCACATTCATAAGCCCGAAGCAATTCCTCGTCAACGATGATCAATTCTTCGGGTAATAGATGTTTTAATTTATCTATAAACAATGACA
>CAYRXP010000293.1:0-2014 GCA_964428145.1 uncultured Enterobacteriaceae bacterium | reverse complement strand
GGGGTGATCTCCACCACCTCTGGCTATACGGGTGGTCACACAGAGAATCCGACCTATAAACAAACATCCTCAGGCAAAACCGGCCACACAGAAGCCGTTCAAATTATCTATGACCCCAGGAAAGTAAGTTACGAAAAATTGCTCAATGTTTTCTGGCACAATATAGATCCAACCACACCAGACAAACAATTTTGTGATCGAGGAAACCAATATAGATCTGAAATATTTTACCACAACGAAGAGCAAAAACGTCTAGCAGATGCATCAAAAGATGCGCTTAACAAAAGCAAACCTTTTGAAGCACCGATCGTGACACAAGTTACTCAGGCCTCAACATTCTATGCTGCAGAAGATTACCATCAGAATTATTACAAGAAAAATCCGATTCGATATAAATATTACAGGTACGGTTGTGGAAGAGATAAGCGACTCGAACAATTATGGGGCAAAAAATAATCATAGATTATTTAGAATATTAAATATTCGTAATATTCTTCGCTCCAATCTCCTCGTCTATCCAGTACAAAACGAGTCAACTCTCTGATGAGAATATCCGAATTGGCGTGAAGCTCATCGTATACTGGTAAATTCATTGCCCTTAAGTCCTCCAATGTCTTCGGGTTAGCCTCGACAAGCACCTTTCTGACTTCAGGTGAATTCATTCGTGTCATAAATACTTCGTAAGCATCTAGAAAAATATTAAAGCCATCATCATTATTTAATTGATAAACTTTTTCTATTCTTTGAATCGGTGTTAATAAAAGGTGTTCACCCAGCCAACCGATTTTATTTTTCTTTTCCTTACTGCATTCTCCCAGCAAAAATATTAATGCAGCAAACATGGGAATTCGACTGTTGCGTAACTTGGTATTACGCATATGCCAACTATCAATCGGGTCATTAGATAAATCAAACTGATGCCATGCACAGTAAGATCTGAAATAGCGGATCAAATCATTGAGCAGATAAACCCATTCCTTTTTCTGATCGTGAATCAGAAAGCCAGCTGCATAGCGTTCCAGCAAGCCTTGCACCAAGCTTTGAAAATTACCCTCTCCATAGATAGGTTTGGCGTCAAGTAACACTTGCATCCGCTTACCGAAAATATTTTTGTCATCTGCAATCAAACCCAAGGTACTGTGATCACAAATCTGACCATGGCTTGTTGGCGTTACATAGATACCGCTTGATTTTGGTAGAGGTAATCCGAGTGGCTCCAGCGCATCCCATACTGCCTGCATCGTTTTCTGACAACGAGAAGGCTCAAGAATCGCTTCATCAATAACCAATACAATGAGATCGCAATCAGAATGCGCCATACCCTCAAGACGCCCCAACGACCCAGAGACTGCTGCAATTGACACATCAGGAGCAGTCTCTGCGAGCGGCAAAAGATGCTTCTGCATTTGCTCCAACATATCTTTGGACCAGTCATGTGCATAAGTGAGTGTTGGGTGTTTTTGGGGATTAAGCATATTTAATTATCGAAATTATTTTAAATGTTGATGAATCGGCGCGGCCAGAAGGGATAAATCTGGGTACTGGACTGAGAAAATCACTCTCAGCTTAATAACCTAGGTATCCAAAAATCGTTTCATACTTAATGAATATAACTAGTACTACCCAAGTAATAATAAATATCCAAAGTATAGTGTTCCCAGTCAGACCTCAATTGCTATTTTCCTTATCGTTATTATTTTTATTTGTCACGATATCTTATGCTTCTATCCGTCGCCTTGATACTGAAAGAGTAGATGGTGCGCGCCCGACAGGATTCGAACCTGTGACCTTTGGTTTCGGAAACCAACACTCTATCCAACTGAGCTACGGGCGCATTTATATAATTTATAATCGTTCTCATCCTTAACAGGATTATTCCATACTTCCATGTACTCCACCCCTTCGGGGCCAGCGTCGCCTTGCTCCGCTGTTCAAAATCGTTCCCGACGATTTTGTCGAACCTGTGACCTTTGGTTTCGGAAACCAACACTCTATCCAACTGAGCTACGGGCGC
>CAYRXP010000292.1:0-2021 GCA_964428145.1 uncultured Enterobacteriaceae bacterium | reverse complement strand
GAGACTATCTACGCACAGATATCGCTGAAATCTGGATAGATGACAAGGAAGTTTATCAGCGAAGCCACGAATTTATGCAACAGGTAATGCCGCATAATCTCCATAAGCTTAAATTCTACGAGGAGGATGACCCGCTTTTTACTAGGTATCAGATTGAAAGCCAGATTGAATCAGCCTTCTCAAGGGAAGTGCGTTTGCCTTCTGGTGGTTCATTAATCATTGACCATACAGAAGCACTCGTCAGTATTGATATTAATTCAGCCCGTGCAACCAGGGGGAGTGATATTGAAGAAACTGCGTTCAACACAAACATGGAGGCTGCCGAAGAAATATCCAGACAATTAAGGTTACGTGATTTGGGTGGGCTCATTGTGATTGACTTTATTGATATGATGGTCAGCAAAAACCAACGTGAAGTGGAAAGTCGTATTAAGGAATGCCTGCGTGTTGATCGGGCAAGAGTTCAGGTAGGAAAAATATCCCGCTTTGGTCTGTTAGAGATGTCACGACAAAGGTTACGACCTTCATTGGGAGAATCCCGTCATTTACCCTGTCCACGTTGTGATGGTCAAGGAACCATCCGGGACATTGAATCAATTTCATTGGCTGTTCTGAGAATTATTGAAGAAAATGCCATGAAAGACTCCACAGCCAAGGTGATTGTTAATTTACCCGTGTCTGCTGCAACGTTCCTCCTGAATGAAAAACGTGGGCCAATCAATGAATTACAACAAAGGCTCGATGTTGAAATCGTTATTATTCCTTCGCCATCAATGGAGACCCCGCAATATCAGGTGCAAAGAGTTCGTTTATCTGAAGCGAGTAGTACACAACACCAACAAGCGAGTTACAAGCTTGTTACCGAGATAGAAAATGACGTAAAGGGCTTAGACATGCGTACTCATAAAACAGTCGCTGAGCAACCTGCTGTCAAACAAATTATTCCGGGGAAACCTGTTGTGGCTAAAAGGAAGTCCTTAAAAAGCACAGGGTTTATTTCAAGATTAATTAAACGATTATTTGGCGCTTCAAAAGAAGACAGCAAAGACATAAAAAGAACTGAAAACAGAAAAAGAAATACTAGTCGTTCAGGTCGTAACCGTAATAGAAGTCAAAATAGAACAAACAGGAACTATCGCTCAGAAAACAGACAAGGAAATCGATCGGGGAATCGGCAACGTAATCCCAATAGAAAAAATGACCAGAGAATAAAAGCAGGTGCAAATACACCCGCGGATCAAAATATAATACCAGAGACTACATCACACACTAGTTCAAATGATGCAAAAAATCCTGATTCAAGAAGCAATACTGGATCATCCCATCGTGGAAGGAGAGGTGGACGTAGACGTTCCAAGGGAAGCCGTGACACTGCAAATGCAAGCACGAATGAGCAGGCCGTAAATAATGATGTGCAAGAAACAGCGAAAGATCAAAAAACAATTGAAACGCCCAGAGTAAGCGAGAGTGTTGCAAAACCTGCTGAAACTACATCCCAACAGAATGGACATATGGCTAATAAACAATTGCCGCAAAATACTCAAGCAGATACAGTGCCATATACTCAGGTTGTTGCACCGCATCCTGACCGGGTTAGCGAAGAAGCCCACAGAAAAGAACCTGGTAAAATAAATACTGACTCTCAGGATAAGCCGACACTTTTTGATCAGCAAACCAATAAGAGCTCCATCGCTAAATCATCATCGGTTTCTGAGGACGATGCAAAAACAACTGAGGTTATGCCACATCCTGATAGAGTTTTAGAGGAATCATCAGCAACAAATAATGTGCAAAACGCACCTAAAACAGAGACATCTAACACAAACCCATCGAAACAAAAGGAAGCTGGCGAGACCCACATAAACCTGAGTGTTGGTGCTACGGATAATGAGAGAACATTTCTTGATATCGGCGCTTCTGAAAGGATCAAGACAGGTTCAAATGATGACAATATCCCGGACAACAATAACGCTGACGATACGATCCAGTAAGACGTATTATGACTTATCAACAACTTAGAC
>CAYRXP010000291.1:0-2068 GCA_964428145.1 uncultured Enterobacteriaceae bacterium | reverse complement strand
CACAAATCAGATCGTCACCAGGCCCCTCTTTTCGTACACGCTCCCGCCTTCGTCCCCCGCGTGAACCATAGCGCGCCCGATCGCCATTATCAAACCCACGATGCCGTCAATACGGTCTTGAGATCGACTTTTCGTCGGTTTAATATCTCCAGGAGCATTCTGTTCCACCACCACATTGCTGGCATTCCACCGCAGCACAGGATGGCCCCCGTGTGCCAATAACCCCCTGAGCACCAAACGGATCAATTCGTTTGTCGGCATCGACATTGAGACGAATCCTTGACCAAAAGGCACCATCGTCAATCCGTCTCCCATCAGTTGTTGCACAATCTGCGTAGCTTTGAAACGGTCGAACGGAACTTCGTTGATTTGGTATTTCGGCGCCAGTTGGTCACGGATGAAAGAGCGGATGAAGTCGTAGTCAATCACATTTCCGGGCGTGGTCTTGATGAAGCCTTGGCGGGCCCACACGTCATAGGGAACTCTGTCGCGCTGCGATTTCAGCCTAATCATCTCCTCTGGAACCCAGAAAAACGGCAGGACCGAGAAGGTCTTTTCTTCATTGATTGGCGGAAAAACCAGAACCAGCGCCGTGAGATCCTGCGTGCTCGAGAGATCAAGGCCCGCATAACATTCCCTGCCGTTCAGATCGCCAAGTGGGCCGGCACAGGCGTCCCATTTCTCCATCGGCATCCAACGAACATCCTGCTCCGTCCAAACGCAGAAGTTAAGCCGCTTGACGATGTTCTCCATCGCCGGCATGCCCTCCGCCTGCCGGACCTGTTCCTGCAGGTATTTCCTCGTGATTGAAACATCCAGATTCGGGTTGGTCTTTGTCCAGCATTTCGGGTTTTTCCAGTCGTCTTTCTCGTCAAGCTGACAGATGTAGGCGAACCACGAGTCGTTGAAGACGTTTCCTGCCACGGCCTCCTCAAGCACCCGCATACTGTACTCATGCTTCTGTCGGCAGACGGAGTGTCTGTCGTACCCAGAGTTCGTGATCATAAAAATCAGCGGCTGGCGGCGGCCTTTTGTGCTGGCGCTCATCTTGTCCACGACGATTGCGCTCGGATGCTCGTGGAGTTCGTCAATGGCCGCATAATGCACGCGCTTTCCGTCCAGGCCGCGGTGTTCCGATGAGACAGACCGGAAAAACGAGCCGCTGCGCAGATGCGCCAGGTTGAAGACGCTGCGCTTGCCGGTTTTCTGTATCCTGTTGCTCAAAGAAGGCGAGCCATCCACCATCCTGACCGCGTCCTGAAAGAGAATGTTGGCCTGGTCTCTCATGGTCGCGGCGGCATAGCATTCGGCTGCGGCTTCTCCGTCTGCCGAAAGCATGTAGATGCCGATGCCGGCCGCCATCGGGCTTTTCCCGTTGCCTTTGGCGACCTCGATGTAGGCGGTGCGAAATCTGCGGAAACCATCCGGTCCGAACCAGCCAAACAGTGACCCGACTATGAATTCCTGCCAAGACTCCAAAGCAAACGGTTGGTTGGCGTGTGCGCCTTCGGAAAGGCGAAGAATGACGCGAAAGAACCTGATTGCGCGGTTGGCGTTTTCGGTGTCCCAGCATAATCCGCGCTTGTGGCCGTGTTTCGTGTCAACAAGATGGCGGCGGCAGGCGAGTCTGACCGCATTTCCGGACAGTGTTCGCCCGGCCAGAACGTCTCTTGCGTAGGCGGTTACTGGATCAGTGGCGCGTTTTGCTTTCCGGGTGGAATTGGGACCCAGCAAAGAATTCTTCTGCTGATTCTTCTGGCTCAATCGGCCTCTCCTCTGCGGCAATGCGGCTCCGGCTCGACGGGGTCATGCCCAGTTCGGCCAAGTATAGTCGCATCTGGCGGATACATTGCGTGGCGATTGTGAGAAGAGGATTGATCTGCTGGTATTTGTTCTTCTTGTCTTTGCCAACAAGGATAATCATCCCCTGTCTGCGCAGTTTTCGTTCCGCCTCGTCCCATCGTCCATAGAGTCTGCAGTATGCCTCTAACACGGCAATGTCTGCCTTGGTCAGGATGCGGCTGTCGAGAAGAACGGATCCGGCGCGGGTCCACTCTTTTTTCGCGGC
>CAYRXP010000290.1:0-2081 GCA_964428145.1 uncultured Enterobacteriaceae bacterium | reverse complement strand
CCACAGGGCGTTGCCGTGGTATCCCGCAGCCGCGTTGCAGCACTTGGGAAGGGAACAACCATTCCCGGCGCACTTCGCCTTGCTGCGAAACACCACGGCAACGCTGAACCCGACAATATCAGCTGGATGGAGTACTAGATATCTCTGTGATTAACAATGACGTGTTTATCCTGTTGACGAAAGCAGTCGGCCAGCTTTTCTGCCAAATAAACAGACCTATGTTGCCCCCCGGTACAGCCAATGGCAAAGCAGAGGTAGATCCGATTACTGGCTTCAAAATGCGGTGTCCAGTAGCTAATAAAATCTTTTAAGTGTGTAAATAAGTCTTTTGCCAAACTTTGTTTTTCGAGAAAGTCGATTACTGGGTGATCCTTACCGGTCAACAGCCGAAGATTTTCTTCCCAATAAGGATTCGGCAGGCAACGTACGTCAAAAACAAAATCAGCATCTAGGGGAATTCCATGTTTGTAACCAAAAGAAACAAACTGCATAGATAGTGTCTCTGCAGGATGATTTATAATTTGATCCCGGACAAGATCACGTAGTCCATGCATGGACAATTGACTGGTATCGATGCGCAAATCTGCACTTTCAGAAAGATGATCCAAAATCTTGCGTTCTTTATCTATGGCCTCTGTCAGGGAAACAGAATCTGATGAAAGTGGGTGTTTGCGCCTTGTTTCACTATATCTTTCTGTTAAAACATTATCATTGGCCTCTATATAGATTAATTCAACCGACAGGTTTTGTTGCTTTAGTAGATCTATCGATTCAGGCAAGGTGGAGATCAAATGTTCGGGATTTCTGGCATCAATACCGATGGCAATTTCTTCTGCCGGGTTGCTTACCGGTTCAAGGAGCTGATTGCCAAATTCATATAGCAGGCCAAGTGGTAGATTATCTATGCAATAGAATCCTGAATCTTCAAGGGTGTGTAAGGCAACAGTTTTCCCAGCCCCTGACAGGCCGCTGATAACAATAAGTCGTTGCTTTTTTTTTGGCATTATTTTTTTATCCTGGTTTTTACCTTGTTTTTTTTGTTCTGGGCAATTATGAGCCGTTGTCTTTCTGTAAATTCTTCGGAAGCGTTATAGCCGCTCATACGTAACATGTGGTTTCTTGCGGCACATTCCAGCAAAACAGCAAGGTTTCTGCCTGGTGCGACAGGTAAGGTAATCTCCGGTATTTCCAGATCAAGGATGGTCTGTGTGGTGTAACTACCTTCCAGTCGGTCGATTTGTTTAATGCTTTCTTTGCTTAAAGGTTCCAGCCTGATGATTAGCCGCAGATATTTGTTGGTCTTGATTGCGCTATCACCAAACAGTGCACGAACATTGATAAGGCCGAGTCCTCTAACTTCAAGAAAGTCCTGTAGTGCAGCCGGGCAAGTGCCATTGATGATATCTGGTGCAACACGGGAGAATTGCGGAGCATCATCAGCCACCAGCCGATGTCCGCGGGTAATCAATTCCAGCGCTAGTTCACTTTTGCCTACGCCACTTGGCCCTGTTAGCAACACGCCGATTGCATGAACTTCCAGATAAACACCATGGAGTGTTAAAACATCTGCAAATAAATGGCTCAGGTAATAATGTAATGAGTCAGTGAGTTTATTACTGGTTAAAGGGGAGCTGAAAAGCGGAATACTGTGTTCGTTACATTTTTTCTTCAGAAAGGGGGGCACGGCCTTGTTGTTAGAAACAACAATACATGCTGGATCAGGCATAAATAACTGGCGAATGGCGTCCTGTTTTGAAATGCTTCTCAGGCCTTCAAAGTATTTTAGTTCTGTACCACCAAGAATTTGAATCTGGTGTGGGTGGATCAGGTTCAGATAACCAACTAGTGACCTACTTTCTGTCGTCTTTCTTTTGGAAGAGAGCTTCTTTCTCTTCGTGCCCTTGCCTGTTGTTTGGTTATCTTTTGATTCTTCGGGAAGGATAATATTCGCGCCGCCTTGCTGCCCGGCTATCCATTGCATTCCAAATTTGTCAGAGTGACTGTCAAAGAGTTCTTTTACCGTAATTTGACTGGTCATGTCTGGCATAATGGTTACCCTATGAGTATTTTATGTATTCCTT
>CAYRXP010000289.1:0-2084 GCA_964428145.1 uncultured Enterobacteriaceae bacterium | reverse complement strand
AAATTCAAAATGAATTAACCGAAATTTCAGGTGATTTAAAAGTACCTACCGTTGTGGTTGGTAAAGAAGTAATTATTGGCTACAAACGTTCGGAAATTGAAGCGATCTTGCTTAAGGCGAGTGATGAATAAGCTAAGCCTTCCACATATAAATAAACGGGTAATTAGTACTCAGGAGTTCCTGTTAATAATATTTGCAAGAGCCCACCGCTCATTTCGCAAAACTGAATAAAGCTTTAACAAGGTTTCCCGAGTGATTCATAGTTGAGCATGTTCAATTTTGGCAAGTTCCTTTGGTACGGAAAATACGACTTTCTCGATTATCCCAGGAGATTCTTCAACTGAATCAGCGCCCCACTCTACTAATTGATTGATTACCGCCTCGACGAGTACTTCTGGCGCTGAAGCCCCTGCTGTCACACCGATACATTGTTTGTCATCCAACCATTCCTTTTTAATTTCGGAGGCATTATCGATTAAATAGGAGGGAACACCGACTTTTTCCGAGATTTCCATCAGACGTGTTGAGTTGGAACTGTTGGGTGAACCAACCACCAGAATCAGATCACACTGTTCACTCAGATTTTTGACTGCGTCCTGTCTGTTCTGTGTCGCATAGCAAATATCTTCTTTCCTGGGTCCTGAAATATTCGGGAACCGCTCGCGTAAAGCATCGATCACTTCTGCTGTATCATCCATTGATAGAGTCGTCTGCGTGACAAAGGCCAGATATTCAGGGTTTTTGACTACCAGATTCCAGACATCTTCTACAGATTCAACCAAATACATTCCGCCTTCATTGCCTTTAGGTTTATATTGCCCCAATGTCCCTTCGACTTCCGGGTGCCCCTCGTGACCAATCAAGATACACTCCCTGCCCTCATCCTGATATTGGCCTACTTCCATATGCACTTTTGTCACCAGAGGACAAATTGCATCATAAACACGTAATTTTCTACGCGCTGCCTCTTCTCGGACCAGTTTAGCTACACCATGTGCACTAAAAATCACGGTAGTGTCATCCGGAACTTCATCCAGTTCTTCGACAAAAATCGCACCCTTAGACCGTAGTCTATCCACAACATATTTGTTATGCACAACTTCATGTCGAACATAAATAGGCGCACCAAACAACTCCAGTGCCCTTTCGACAATCTCAATCGCACGGTCGACACCGGCGCAAAAGCCTCTGGGATTGGCCATGATTATTTTCATCAATATTTACCTGATAATTTAATTCTGTGGTGATTAAGCTACGTTGCTTTGCAACATGTGTCAATCATTAGAAGAATTTTCTGAACCCGCTTCACCAAACCAGATCGCATCAATCACAAGCATGATGGCACCAATTGTGATGGCTGAGTCAGCAATGTTGAATGCTGGCCACGGATTAAATATTCTCCAGGGTAAAAATCCCAGAGTAATATCAATGAAATCAATAACATACCCTAGAGTGAGTCGATCCCAAAGATTGCCTATCGCGCCACCAAGCACCAGGGCCAAAGCGCATGCCATCCATCGTTGACTGGCTTTCATGCCATAAAGCCATATCAAAATAAACACACTCACTGCAATGGTCAGACAGACAAAGAACCACCGTTGCCAGCCACCTGCTTCACGCAGAAAACTGAATGCAGCGCCCGTATTATGCATCAGCGTAAGATTAAAACCCGGTGTAACCGCAACAGGTTCTTGCATTTGCAAATACTGACTTGCCAGGCCTTTTGTCAACTGATCAAGAAAAATAATCAGGATTGTCATCCATAACCATTTTAATCCGGGGGAATAATTAATCATTTCAGGCGTAACGTCTTGATTCACCTTCACCATCGACATTCTCGACACAGCGCCCACATAACTCCGGATGTTTATCATTTTTGCCGACATCCTCTCTATGGTGCCAACAACGAATACATTTTGCATGTTTCGATGCGTTCACGGTTATCCAAATATTTTCAATAGACGTTGCTACTGCATTTCCCGGTCTATCGGTATCAAGATGAACACGGGCATAAGATGTAATAAAAACAAATCGTAATTCATCTTCTAAACTATCCAGCAATTCCTTTATTTCATTGTTGCAAT
>CAYRXP010000288.1:0-2086 GCA_964428145.1 uncultured Enterobacteriaceae bacterium | reverse complement strand
AGGGCACAGGCCTGGGGCTTTCCATATGTCAAGGCATTATCGAGACTCATGGGGGAGCCATTTGGGCTAAAAATGGCGCTGACGGCGGAGCGTCTTTTGTCGTCAGACTGGCCGCGGAAGGAGTAAAGATATGACGCATAGAATACTAGTGGTGGACGACGAGCCTGATTTCTGCGAGGCGCTGTGCGAATTCCTCGCGGATAAGGGCTTCAGCGTGATGGAGGCCAACAGCTGCGATGAGGCCCTGGCGGCCTACAAGCAGGAAAAACCCGACGTGGTTCTTCTGGACATCCTCATGCCGGGCAAGGATGGTCGGGAGACCCTCAGGGAGCTGAAGGCCTTTGATCCCGCGGTGAGCGTTATCATGATTACCGCTCTCCACGAAGAGGACCTTGCCTTGCAGGCCTTGGCCGATGGAGCTTTTGACTATATCACTAAACCGTTCAATCCCGATTATCTAGAGATAGCGCTGATGACGAAGATTGGGTTGCTCGAGGGGAATTAATAACCCCGATTGATTCTCGGCCGAGGCGTTGTAAGCGACCAAAAAATTAGCCTCTCTACGGTCTTCTGAATGTGGAAGGGGTCCTAAAGTAAGCGGGATACTTTGACCATATCCTCTAGTCCTTTACGATAAGGTAAAACCCACCTCCAACCCAAATTGGATCATTTCTGTGTTGAGGGGCGCTACGCCGCCCGGCATATGGCCAATTCTTCAATATTATCAATATATTATGGGTTATTACCATGGCAGTGTGCTGAGAGAGGAAGGCTCCGATCAAGTACGGCACGAGCCTTGCAAAATTCTGTAGTCGAAAAGCCCAGTCTATCGGGAAAGGCGTGGGTATCTTGGGGGAACCCGAGCCCTTCCGGGAGCAAAACCGCGCAACCGGCCATGTAAGGAGGGGCAGCATTATTCTAAAATGAACATCAAAAAAAGGCTCATCCAATGTGACAAGGGAGCTACGGCGGTGGAGTACGCCATCCTGGTGGCCCTCATTGTTGTGGTTATTCTTCTGGGGCTCCGGACCCTCGGTACCACGTTAGGCACCGTCATAGGCAATGTGGACACCGCAATAAGCTCGACCAGCGGGAGCGACGAGGACAAAGGCAAAGACAAGGGCAAAGGCAAAAAAGACAAAGGCAAAAAAGACAAAGCCAAAAAAGACAAAGGCAAAGGCAAAGGCAAAGGCAAAAAAGGCTAAAGGCTAAAGGCTAAAGGCAATATATAGGGCTGGATCGGATGCTACGAGCTGGCCGAGGTCTTTCTCGGCCCCCTGATATCGAGGAGAGGTTTAAAGGCTCTTTACTCGCTTAGGATATGGAGATGCAAAATCGGAGGTTCGAAGGCGACCAACGAGAAACTCCTCGATGGGACGAAGGGCCACGGGTTCGTTCGCATGAGGTTCGAGGGAGAAGTGTGCGATGAGAAAATTACAAAAAATAATAAAAACAAGGATGGATATCTTTGTTGAGAATACATTTTTAAGAAACATACTCATTTTATCCATACTCACAGTAATTATATATCCCATACTTAATATTAATATCCTCTATCCTATAATGACTAGGTCCACAATTATTAACATTAAAAATGAAGCACAAGGTTTAGCATTTGACATGGCATTGGAACTAGGTTTAAGCAAGATGGAATTGGGGAGAGACGGCATTCAAGGTGATTTCTTAATGCAAGTTAAACATCTAGAGAAAAAACTTCTAGAAAAAAAACCTAACGTGACGAAGCTGAGGATTTATTCACGGTCTGGGGAAACACTATATTCTTCTAGCACCAGAGAAATAGGAGAGTCCGGTCGAGGAGAATTCATTGCCGGAATTATATCCAGAGGGGTTGCTCAAACAAATCTTTTGCGAAAAGACGTGAGACTTTCTGGCGGTAAGACAACGACCGTTTATTTTGTGGAGACGACCGTTCCAATAATGAGAAATAATAAGTTTGTTGGCGCGCTGGAGACTTATTACGACGTCACAAGCAAAATACAAAGTCTTGAAAGCCTAGTGGGACGTTTTTCTACCTCCCTATATGTGATTGGGTTCGGCTTGATGAGCACCGTTGTTTTAATGGCCT
>CAYRXP010000287.1:0-2101 GCA_964428145.1 uncultured Enterobacteriaceae bacterium | reverse complement strand
TATTAGTACATCCATGTACGTTATTTATTTTTACATTGATTTGAGGGTTTTGAAATGAAAGCAACTGCTGAGTTACAGGTCATCCCGCTTTGCAGCGGGGTTTCCGTCAGGGAGCAGGTCACTCGTGTTGTTGAAATGCTTAAGGGCCATGACTTCATTATCGAGACCCATGCTTCGGGAACTAACATTGAAGGGGAACTGTCGGATATCCTCGCGGCTGTTGAGCAAATTCATGAAGCGTTGCACAAGGAGGGCAGTGTGCGTCTTTTAAGTTATCTGAAGCTGGAAACCCGTACCGACAAGACACCGACGTTGGCTGGCAAGCGGCTATAGATTGTGATCGATTATATCTGTAAATAAGATGAGTGCAGAGAATACAAGGAAAGAGTCAGACAATGGTTGTGAAGTGATCAAATCAATAAAATTAAAGGGGGCGGAGTACTTAATTCATGACTAACTTAATGATTACGGGTAATTGGTCATCATTTGCGCTGTATAATTTAACCTCATGACGAAATGCAGTGACATCGACCCCTAAGTAAACACCTTTAATATACTTCATCTTGTCGAGTCCCTCGGTTGCCATGCGTCTTGCAACATCGTTAAATCCCTGGAATCTTTTCAAGTGGGCAACGGCGATCTGGATCAGTCCTTGTATAAACAGTCCCGTTTCTGTCTTTCTTCCTGCAGCTACCCAGACGGCTTCGAGCGCTTCATGTGCCTCCCACCAGTAGCCATAGTTAAATAAGTCGATTCCATATAGATACTCATCGCAGGATTGCCATTGATCAACCTCGAAAGGCTCGAGTTTTTCTAATGGTTTATTGTATGAGTGACCATCGGGATCGCGGGTAGGATGTGGTGCTTTGCCCGGCACGAAACGGTAAGGCGGAAACGTTCGGTCAGTGTAACGGGGCGGTGTTGTTTTTCCAGGTGAATTCATTGATGTATTGTTCGATCATGGTACTCGTATATTACATCGAGATTAGCGGGTTTACTCTGTTTTTGGGATATTTTTGTCAAGGTGATCAAATGAATAGCATAATTAGAAACCAAGGGTTAGAGTAATTGAAAGCATCAGAAAAAGAGAGGACAAGTTAGTTTCATAACTTTTAAATGATCGATACTGAATATAATGATGGACTGGGGCAGGATATTACCGAGCATGAGTCTTTGGCACGGGAGTTATCATTCCTGTTCGGTGGAGACATCGTTGAGCAGGCGCGCTTGATTGATATAGCCGATCTGAATTTCACTGATGAGATGACCGCCAGCATAGGAGAAGGTATTCGGCAACTGAAACAGTTAAGGCATCACCCCGTGGCGCAACGGCAATGGGTAAGTGAACAGGCACCGGGTTTGTGCCTGTTGTTGTGTTTATGGATTATGGATATGGATATACTCGATAAAATACAAATACGTTCCTATTGGTGATTCTATACAAACCCCTTTTTATTTTCTCCCAAATTATAAGTTTTCCCATTTCGGGTATGTTTTATTTTCTCTTTGAGCTATCCTTTCTTTACCATCTAAAAAAAAAGGGGAGAACAATGGCGAAACTAACTATGGCATTAATAGGCCTCTCGGCAATAGCCTTCGTATTGGCAGTGATCAGTGTATTAGTTCCCATATCAATAATGGGAATAACAGCAGAGGGCTTTTCAAGGGCGTGCACAAATCTCGTTCTGATGGGAATTGCATTGTCCATATGCTGCCCGAAACAACATCAAGCACCTGATTAAATAGCGCATAAAAGGGGGTTGGAGTGATTTAAATTTAATCACTTCAACCCCTTTACCCATTGGCTTACAACTACTTAATGTAACAAGATTATTGCTATTTGATAAAGCTATTTTGATGGTGTGGCAGGAATTCCAATAGCTATTACGAAAACATCAATGGGAGGCTTGAAAGTTTGCAGGGATCACTCAGAGTCTGACCCTAATTTATATAAAGGTTTTAAGCTGATACTTTTGCTGGCAGGGGAAAGGACCCTCTATAAACCAATGTTTGCAATTCTCACGGGATAGAGCAGAAATCTGGCTGCCTCTAGTCTCGAATTCATCATGCCAACATATATTACCTTGATGGTCCCGAAGAA
>CAYRXP010000286.1:0-2108 GCA_964428145.1 uncultured Enterobacteriaceae bacterium | reverse complement strand
TATTATTCAGACAACGTATAAGGAACGACGCTTTCCTGTTCGTTGGGATCATTCCTTGCGACGATAGCCATGGCTGGTTCTGTTTGACTTAGATTTCTTGGTTGGTGCGGTACGTTTGGGGGGATATAGATAAAATCACCGGCCTGGTTGATTATGCTTTTTCTTAATCCACGCCCATATCGCGTTTCAACCCTGCCTCGTAACAAGTAAACTGCTGATTCAAAACCATCGTGATAGTGTGCATCGGCCTGTCCACCGGGCGGGATAATCACCAGATTCATGGATAACACCTTAGAGTCTGTATTTTGTGATGATATGCCATGAAAATAAGGCAGGTTCTGTTTTGATTTAAGTTCCTCTGGCGAGTGGATAACAATGATCTCCGCATCAATGATTCTGTCCTTCTCCGCAAAGACAGGTAAGGAATAAAACAATCCGATCAAGAGCATTCCTGAAATAATAAATTTATGCATATCAATCGTCTCCTTTACAAAGATAAATAGGACGGAGTCATTATTTTTAACCACTCTGGCACCTATATTTTATTAATTTATGCCTAAGCTGTCAGTGTAATAATAACATCATCACTGCTTTTGGTTGTTTTTGTGTAGCTTCTGCTTTTCCAGCAGATAGCCAGCAACAACGATAGCGATGATGATTAAGACAAGAATCATCGGCGCAAAAGGATTGAAATCCGCTACCCGATCGTGTAATTCCTTGAGGAAAATTGCCCAGCCCAGTGACGCAACCGTGGTTCCAGACAGCACCACGAACATATTTACCCACGGTCTTAATCCCAGGAAAAAGCCGATAACGGAGCCGACTACGGGGCCTGTCATCCAGAAAGGAATGCATACGAACAGTAATAGTCCCGGAATGCCATAACGATGAATCTTTGCCTCATTTGTCTCCGCTGCCTCTTCAATTCTGCGCATGAAATTATTCAGTGCCTTGAAAACCAAGAGATTACGCCAAGCTAAGACAAACAGGGGATATATGATCATTACCATGATCATCTCTATTGCGAGATTGATCGGTATAACAATCAGATGACCAAAGCCTAGTGAATAACCAAACGACATTCCGGCGGCTCGCCCAAACAGGATATGGGTCGCCGTTATGCCAACATAGACCTGAAAGGTATTCGGTGTGATGAAATAGCTGGCTGCCAGGCAAATAGCATAGAGCAATAACAATACTAGACCGAAGATAAGAATACGACCTTCAATGGTTTTGAATGGTCTGAAACGACCTTTTATCTCTGTTGACCTTGCAAGATCTTCCATGCAATTAAGTTTAGATTAAAAGGAGCCAGAGTGATTGTGTTTTACCACTCCATTCCCTTTTATTTTATAAATCAGACCAATAAGCCAATCCACAATAAATATGTGGTGTTATGTGAAAAGAGTAGCAATTCATGTCAGACTATAAATTGGTTGAAAAGCCAGGAACTGAACAATGTCTATTGGTCGAAATGAAGCCTGTCCATGTGGAAGTGGCCGAAAGTATAAAAAATGCTGCCTTGACAAGAAGGCTAGAAGTTCTGTTTATTATACGCTTTTACTGGCTTTTGGCGGAGTGATCCTGCTTGTATGTTTAGTGCTAATGGTTAAATCTATCCGTAACTTTGAACCGAGTAATGGATCAAAACAAGTTTGGTCTGAAGAACATCAACATTGGCATCAGGCCCCATAGTTTGTTGCCGAACACGTTAGTTAATTACTCTTTTCGTAATTGAGACATCCAGTCCTCAAACATTTCTTTTATCTGTTCTTCTGCAGCTTCACTATTCGGAAAGATCGGCTCTGTTCTAGCAATAGGTTCCTCAGCATCTTCTGGGCAATATAGCTCTGCATACACTTTACCCGTATTTGCATCAGTTTCTGTTTCTATCCTAAATTTTGTCAATTTCAGTGCTCCTTAGAATTAATTTAGAAACATAATGTTTCATTAAGAATCTTGTGCCTCTCGGCAACTGCTGGAAAATTAGTACCCCTCCGGGTAGGCTTCGCGCTTCCAGACATTTTCAACCGCCTACATCCATATAGGCGTTCTCGGTAACTGCTCG
Organism: uncultured Enterobacteriaceae bacterium; assembly: GCA_964428145.1. GTDB lineage: Bacteria > Pseudomonadota > Gammaproteobacteria > Eutrophobiales > Eutrophobiaceae > SMWN01. Next base: position 40 of record CAYRXP010000286.1, on the reverse strand, counting down.
ATATTTGCTCGGTAATAGCTCCTGCATTACTCTACTACCT
>CAYRXP010000285.1:0-2127 GCA_964428145.1 uncultured Enterobacteriaceae bacterium | reverse complement strand
CCTGCCGCGCGGCATCGCCCGGCGCCTGCACGGGCGGCGCTAGGCCGAGCACTCACAAACGAGCGTCGAGCGAGCGGCGGGGCGCCGATGTCGGCTTTAGCGCCAACACCGGTCGCAAATCCCCGCGTTTGGGCGCTACCGCGTTTAGCCAACAACGGAGGTAAAGACGAGTGCTAGAGGTCCAAATTCTCACGTTGCCGAGTTGCCAATCTCGATCTTTGGCATCGCACGGTAGCTTCGAGAGGTGACGACGGGACGCCGAGGTCAAAATCCGTCAACCTGCGCCAATGGACGCAATGCGTTCTGTCAGCTCTGGAACCCGCGGCGAGTTCGGCGCCAACTTCATGAAGCGCCGCCATTTCTCGATCGCCTCCTCGGTCTTGTCCTGGCGGTACAGTACGTCACCCCAGTACAAGTAGGCTAGCGCGAAGTTCGGGGCGAGTTCGGTGACAATGCGGAATTCCTCAGCTGCGTCTATGTTATTCTTCCTCACGTAATGCACCACGCCAAGACCGTAGTGAGCCTTGTGGTGGTCTGGGTCTAGCTTAATCACCGTAAGGAAACGCGCCGATGCATCCGCGAGCCTATCTTGCCGGTACAATATCAGTGCGGCGTTGTGGTGGGCCTTGACATACTTGGGTTCCAGCTCAGTCGCCTTGTCATATTTTTGCAGGGCGCCGTCCAGATTGTCGTTTTGGTAAAGCACCAGGCCCCAGTTGTAATAGTTGACTGCATTTTTTGTATCGAGCGCGGCAGCCGCCTTAAACATTTTCACCGCCGTCTCAAAATCCCCGAGAGCATTTAGCGAGTTGCCCCAGTTCGTGAAACTGGTAGCCTTCAGTCTCTTGATTTCGCTGGAATCGGCTGTTTCCGCGAGTTCCAACGCGCGCTCGTATCGCGAGGCCGCGGCCTTGTAGTGACCTTGGCTGAACAACACGTTGCCCCAAAGATTGTACGCGAAGCTGTCATCGCCCACCGGCTCATGGTTGCGCACATGGTGGATCAGGGGTAGAGCCTGGAGGGGATCGATGGTGTAGTAATAGGACGCCAGGATGTAGGGGTCGATGGCGAAGATGATCTCCTCCGCGGCCAGACGAATCACCTGGTCCACGTCGGGCGCGGTTTGCACGCGGAGGGGCACTACCCCACGAGGGCCTTCTATCCGCATCTGTAGGCTATAGTGGCCCTTGGCACAGTCCGAAAGGGGGCAAGTCAGGTCACCTGAGATGCGGCGCTCCTGAACGCCTAGAAACGCTCGCAATTGGTCCAGGAAAGCGTCGAGGGAAATGCCGGTTCCCGGGAGTTCAATTCCCAAAGCGTCGCCTTCGGGGATAATCTGTTCGCGCTTCTTTTTCGTGCGTGCCTTCTGTTGGATGATCGTGACATGGTCAAAGATGCGCTGAGCCACGACAGTGGCGCTATAGCCACGCTTGGCCAATGCTTCGGGAAGATCGATGATGCCGAAGTGGTACTGCTTGTTGTTGTCAACGGGAACAGCCTTCCAGATCACGAAACCGACGGCGAACACTGCCACAGCCGTGACTAGGGTGAGAAACAAGGCACGAATGATCTCGAAGATCTTGAGGGTCGTATCCATGACTATCCTCGCGCTTCGGGAGACAAGACCATTACGGTTGATAAAGTATCCAACTGGACCAATCCAAATGCCCCGCATCAAGATATCATATATTGTAGTTTGTCAGAGCAATTTCTCCTACTGATTGTCTGAAATCGGAAAAGCAGGTCAATCGACATTTCCCGGATGACGCCTCAGCCGGAACGAAATGTAGTGGCCATGTTGCACGCCCACTGCGTTGCTTCCTTGCGCGAATTCTACGTCCGCTTCGGGGCAATATGAGACCTTCGCCGGGCTCAGTTCGCACATCCGAAGCTGGGGGTGGACCGGACATAATCACGCAAAATCCGGACATCGCCACTCGCAACACCAGTTAATGAGTCCATCACCTGGGCCGAATCCCCCCGCTCAGTCTTTCTTCTCCCACCGCCCTTGGGCGTCCTGCTGCCAGTAGGTCAGGTCGTGGTTGCTGTCCTTGAGCCCGCCCCACAGTTTGCGCGCTCGCGGCGACCGTGTTCTATGCGCTGGTCATGGTCTTCGTGCGCAAGCTG
>CAYRXP010000284.1:0-2140 GCA_964428145.1 uncultured Enterobacteriaceae bacterium | reverse complement strand
CCGTAATTTGACTGGTCATGTCTGGCATAATGGTTACCCTATGAGTATTTTATGCATTCCTTCGGCCGTTGTTTCCGATCTTAGTTGTTCAAGTATCTCAGTATTACAAAACATTTCGGCTAGGTGAGAAAGGGTTTGTAAATGCTCGTCGGTTGAATTTTCCGGCACAAGCAGTGCAAAGAAAAGATCAACAGGAGCCTGATCCACAGCATCATAATCAATACCGTCCTGTAACTGGATAAAGGCTGCGATAGTTTTTTTGCCTCCTTTAAGCCTGCCATGTGGTATTGCGACACCATGACCAAGGCCTGTACTTCCCAATTTCTCTCTGGCAACCAGACAATTAAAAACTTCGGTATAGTTAAGTGAAGTATCAGTGTCAGCGATAAGTTTTGATAATTCCTCCAGTGTCGTTTTTTTGCTCAATAAGGCTTTAGCACAAAGGACACTTTCAGAAGAGAGTATTTCTGATATTTGCATAGTGGTTTGTGTTGTTTTTGTGTCTGAATATCAGTTTGAGTCACCCTAAACTGTTTCCTTATTTTTATGGCTTTTGCCGCGATGGTGATCTTTCAGTTTTTCCTTGTGTTTCTTGATTTGACGATCAAGCTTATCCGTTAGGCTGTCGATAGCCGCATACATATTTTCATCCTCTGAGTCTGCGTAAATATTTCCCCTGCTAACATGAATGGTCGCTTCTGCCTTTTGCCTTTCTTTTTCTATTCCGAGGATGACATGGGTATTAGTCATGTTATCGAAATGTCTTTCAAGACGTTCAAATTTATCTTCTACATAGGCCCGTAGAGCGGACGTTATATCTACATGATGACCAGTAATGTTAATTTGCATTTTTAACTCCTGCGGTTTGTAGTAATCGTTATTATAGTGATATCAAACAAGTGATATCAGGCAAGCCGTTTTCTTTCATTAGATGGTGGGATTGCCATTGCCTCTCTATATTTAGCCACCGTTCTACGGGCGATTTTTATTCCCTGTTCTAATAATAGTGATGAAATTTTACTATCACTTAACGGCTTTTTGGGTGTTTCGGCGCTAATTAAATTTTTGATGAGCGCGCGAATTGCTGTTGATGATGCTTCCCCACCGTGGCTTGTACTCAAGTGGCTTGAGAAAAAATATTTGAGCTCGAATATGCCTCGTGATGTATGCATATATTTACGCGTTGTAACCCTTGAAATGGTTGATTCATGCATACCCAGTGCCTCAGCCACGTCATGCAAAATCATCGGTTTCATGGCCTCCTCCCCGTATTCAAGAAAGGCACGTTGCCGCTCAACGATACATGTAGCCACACGTAATAAAGTTTCGCTCCTGCTTTGCAGGCTCTTGATAAACCACCTGGCTTCTTGTAAGTGAGCTTTCAGAGACACATTGTCTTCACTGTTGTCTGCTCGGCGTATCATACCAGCATAACTGGAATTTACCCTTAATTGTGGCATCAATTCCGTATTGAGTGCGACCCTCCAGCGCCCGTTTACCTTTTTCACATAAACATCAGGGGTAATGTATTCTGAGCGGGTTTCGTGTATTTGTCCCCCCGGGCGTGGATTCATCGACTGGATTAAGGCGATAACGTCCTGTAGTTTTTTCTGGTCCACTCTAAGCCGCCTCATGAGCTGCTTGAAATCTCTACTGGCAAGTAAATCCAGATGCTTTGAGACAAGCTCGGTGGCGAGGGCCAGTGAAGGAGTGTCCTTGTCACATTGGCGGAGTTGCAGTATCAGGCACTCTTGCAAATCTCTGGCACCAACCCCGGTGGGCTCCATCGCCTGGATCATGTGTAAAACAGCCTCAATTTCATCCAGACTTATATCCGTTTCTTCATCTTTCGTTCCATCACTCCCCGCCTCTTTGCTCTTTGCCTCTTTATTGCCTATTTCTTCACTTAAAGAAAAATGAATTTCGTCGAGATCGCAGTTTAAATAACCATCATCATCCAGAGCATCGATGATTGTTATGGCGATCACCCTATCCGTATCACTGACTGGAGAGAGGTTTAATTGCCAAAGTAAATGCTCACCCAATGTTTCGTTATTGCTATTTTGATTTTCGAAATTAAATGATGTTCCTTCGTAGCGATAGGAAATATTTACGCTGCTCTCATAGGTATCTTCCCAGT
>CAYRXP010000283.1:0-2141 GCA_964428145.1 uncultured Enterobacteriaceae bacterium | reverse complement strand
CGCAAGGTTTTCCCGACTTCGCCGCAGGTAACCCCTTTACAGCGCCTCATCCGGAAGATAATATATCACGAATATACGAAGTCTGCCAAGCCCCGCCTGACCCAAGCGTTCGGAGCCTGCCATGAAAGAGTTACTGCCGCGCGAGCGGTTCATCCGCGCCCTCCGCCACGAACCCGTCGACCGGGTGCCGCTGCTCTACCGCATGAAACACGAGGTCAAATCCAAACTGGCCCGAGTCTACGGCATCGAGGACGCCGCCACCGGCCGCAAGCATAACCCGGAAATAGAGCTCAGGCTCGGCAACGACGCGATCATCTACCAGATCGGCATCAACGCGGACTTCTCGCACCGGCCGATCAAGATCGGCGAGACCTGGCACAACCACTTCGGCGTCGGCTACGGCAAGAGCGGGCTGAAGGGCCGCACCGAGGAGGAGGAGGTCGTCTTCGCCAAGACCCAGGAATACTGGGGCGCGGCCAAGGTGGTGCCCGAGAACTTCCCCAGCTTCCATCCGATCCAGACGATGGAGGACCTCAAGAACTATCAGTGGCCGGATCCCAACGATGCGGAGATGCTCGATCCCATCGACGAGATTTGCGCGCGCTACCAGAAGGACTACTTCATCATCATCGACCTGTCCTCGACCCTGATCGAGGCGGCCTACGCGCACATCATGGGGACCCAGAAATTCTTCCTCCAATTGTTCGACGAGCCGGAGTTGGTCGCCGGCGTTCTCGACGGCCTGACCGAGTACTACACCGAGGTCGGCAAGAACGTGATCGCGCGCGGCGTTGACATGGTCCGGGTCGGTGACGACGTCGGCGCCCAGCAGTCGATGATGCTGTCGCCCGTTCAGTGGCGCGAGCTGGCCAAGCCGCGCTTCAAATACATGTTCCAGGAGTTCCGCAAGGCCAACGACGAGCTATTCATCAAGCTTCATTCCTGCGGCGACTACTCACCGATCATCCCCGACGAGATCGAGCTCGGGGTCGATTTATCGGGCCTGATGCAGCCGACCGGCGGCAACAAGGACCAGGCCGGGATCAAGAAGAAATACGGCAACGACATCGCCTTCATCGGCGGCTTCGACGTGCAGAATCTGTTGCCGCGCGGCCAGGTCGAAGACATACGCAATGGTGTGCTCGCGGTCATGAAGAACCTGGCGGTCGGTGGCGGCTACATCTTCTCGCCGTCCCATTACATCCTGGCCGACGTGCCGATCCAGAACATCTACACCATGCTCGAGGCGCAGCGCGACTTCGGCGTCTACGGCAAGTATCCTCTTAACTAGGACTCGAACCCACTAGAACGCGAGACGAAGCGGGAGTATGGCTTGATGACGGAGCCGGTGCTGCAGATACCCGAGGGCTGGGACGGGCGGGTCCCGGATGGTTGGGAATGGCGGACCCTGTGGGACGCCGTGGAGACCGGCGACCACATCTATGCCGACTCCCGGGTCAAGGAGTCGATCGCGGCCGAGATCCACCCAAAGGTGATTCTCGACGACGGCCTGTTCCCCGGTTTCAACTTGCAAGGCGACCGCTTCACCGAACAAATCATCTTCATCCCGGAGATGCTGATCACCGCGCGCGCCATGAAGGCCGGCCTCAAACTGATCCGGCCGCTCTTGGCGGCGATGGCGGTGAAGCCGCTTGGCACATTCGTCATGGGCACGGTGCTCGGCGACATGCACGACATCGGTCAGTCGATCGTGAGCATCATGCTCGAGAACGCCGGCTTCAACGTGATCAACCTGGGCACCGACGTGCACCCGGACAAGTTCATCGAGGCGGCGCGCCGCGAGCAAGCCGACCTGGTCGGGTTCTCCGCGCTCTTGTCGACGACGGTCTACTATCAGAAAGTGACCATCGAGGAATTCGTGAAGGCCGGCCTGCGCGACAAGGTCAAGATCCTGGTCGGCGGCGCGCCGACCACGCAGGAGTGGGCCGACGATTGCGGCGCCGACGGCTGGGGCAAGGACGCGGTCGTCGCGGTCAGGCTGGCCCGCGAGCTGGTCGGGCAGCCCCGCGAGGCCTGGGCCTGAGATTCGGGTGGCCCGGCCAATACCAAAGGTCCTTGATATTGACCCATAGAGACGGTTTCCCAAGGCTTTCGGCCAGGAGCGCGTGGCGTGGCGATGC
>CAYRXP010000282.1:0-2144 GCA_964428145.1 uncultured Enterobacteriaceae bacterium | reverse complement strand
GGGCGATACAATTCTAGTTGAGTAAATTGTGTGAACTCAGCGAATCCTTTGAGCTGTTCGTAGAAGTTATCAGCAATCGTCATACAATAGAGTTTAATCTATTTAAACGTTAGATCGAATCAAGATATTTTTTAGGTATAACTATATTTTAAGGGACAGTTTGTCTGATAATGTTGTATAAGATTTTAAAGTGGACATGGTGAAAACCTCCATTTTTACATTCATTTAATATATGTATTGAGTATAGTCGTTGTATGGACAAAGTGTTTAGAAGTCGTCTTGATAACCTTTGATGTTATCATTTGTTGAATGAAAGACAATAAAGTAAGTGCTGCAGTTGCTTTAATTATTACTGAATGTGATTCACCTTCTATACTTTTATTAAAGCGTGCAAAAAACACTAATGACCCGTGGTCTAGTCAGTGGGCTTTCCCTGGTGGACGGTGGGAAGAGGGTGATGAGGATTTACTTGATACCTGTATTCGGGAAACTTACGAAGAATGTGGCTATAAATTAACAAGAGATGAACTTGTGATGACTTTGCCTCACGCTACTGCAGGAAACTATTCAGGCTATCCTGTTATTGTTGCTCCCTTTCTGTGGAAAATTAAGCAGAAAAAAGCATTACAGCTGGATACCGCTGAGATGGAAGAAGCGCGATGGCAGGAGATTAAAATGCTTAAAGATAAAAGTCTGCATGAGCATGATCTTGTAATTCCAGATTACCCAGAACATAGTTTTTCATACGTGATGTTAGATGGTGTAGCGCTTTGGGGTTTCACTTACCGTGTTTTGATGGATTACCTTAATGAGCACTATGCCTCTTAACATTATGTAAAAATCACTAGGCAATCTGTCATGAATCGTTCAACTTTCGGCTTAATCATCGGTCCATTATTGTTTTTAATGTTCCTATTAATGCCACAGCCTGAAGGCTTGAGCGAGCAGGGGATGACTGTTGCAGGTATCGCAGTACTCATGGCGATCTGGTGGATAACGGAAGCCATTCCTATTCCGGCAACTGCATTAATTCCGATTGTCCTCTATCCACTTTTAGATGTCATGGCGCCTGCTGATGTCACAAAATCTTACGCGCATCATTTAATCTTTTTATTTATGGGTGGTTTTATGATTGCGGTGACGGTTGAGAAATGGAACCTGCACCAACGAATTGCACTACATACAATACGTATTGTGGGGATGACGCCTGATCGAATTATTCTTGGGTTTATGGTTGCCACGGCATTTCTTTCCATGTGGATCAGTAATACGGCATCAACCATGATGATGCTCACTGTTGGTCTGGCGGTATTGCATCAGATCGTCAGGGAGATCGAGACGGCTGAGCCACCCCTTAATATTGATACTCGCGAAGGTCATTTTCGTTTTGGTATCGCCCTGATGTTAGGGATTGGTTATTCTGCATCCATTGGTGGCGTTTCGACTCTAATCGGTACAGCACCAAACCTGGTTTTTGCAGGGATTATTGAAGATACCTATGGCATCAGTATTAGTTTTTTGCAATGGATGTCGTTTGGTGTGCCCTTGGCTATCGTCATGCTTGCGATAACATGGTTTTATCTAACAAGGATTGCCTATCCCAGTGAGATTGATCATTTGCCCGGTGGCGAAACAATGATCCGTAAAGAGATAGAAGCGCTGGGGAAAATCAGCACTCAGGAAAAGAAAGTGTTATTGGTGTTTTGTTGTGTGGCCGCAGCCTGGATATTAAGAGGAGTGCTCGATATTAAAGCATTGCAATTGATTAAAGATTCTACGATTGCAATGGCAGGGGCTTTATTATTATTTGTGATTCCATCTAACTGGCAGCAACGTGAATTTTTGCTCGACTGGAAAACGGCGGTAAAAATTCCCTGGGATATTTTAATTTTATTTGGCGGTGGTTTTGCTCTGGCCAAGGGATTTAGTGAAACTGGTCTAACGACATTTTTAGCTGGTCAGCTTTCCATACTTGATGGTTATAATATTATTGTGATCGTTGCTGTTGTGACTTTATTAGTGATATTCCTGACGGAACTCACCTCAAATACAGCAACGGCATCGCTAACGTTACCCATTATGGCAGCCCTGGCTGGCGCCATGCAGATACATCCTTTCGGTTTAATGGTTGCAACTGTCATTGC
>CAYRXP010000281.1:0-2154 GCA_964428145.1 uncultured Enterobacteriaceae bacterium | reverse complement strand
TCCATTTCATACGGGATAATCTATTTATTCTGTGTTATTTTGGATGCCATGCATCCAATGGATAGGAGGGGTTGAGTTGTACAATTCCAGTAGTAAATTTATTACCCTGATTGCGCTCTCTGCGCTCTTGCTGTATTTGCCCGCCAGTTTTGCAGACGTTACCTTCCCGGACAAACCGGATCGTAAGGATTATTTTGTCGACAAGGCAATGATGATCGATACCCAGCATCGTACCGAGATCAACGACATAGCCAAGGCGATACTAAAAGAAGAAAAAATCCCGATTTACGTGGTAACGATTAACTCACTGGCAGATTATGAGGCATCAGGTTTAGGTATCGAAAAATATGCCACGCGCCTGTTCGATCAATGGGGTATCGGATTCGAGGATCGAAATTACGGCATCCTGCTGCTTGTGTCAAAAGGCGATCGCAAGGCAAGAATCGAACTGGGTGCAGGCTGGGAACGCAAATATGATAGTCAATCAAAAGACATCATGGATAACCTGATCGTCAAGCAGTTCAAGCGTGGTGATTTTTCACTTGGCATCCTGGATGGTGTACGCGGCCTCGATGCCATGGCACGTGGCTTAAGTTTGCCCAAGGCCACCCCACCCTGGTGGGTATTACCCCTGACCATCATCGGGGCGATATTGCTGGTGCTTTTGATCATCAATCTCTTTAAGACAGGCCGGAGCGGCTGGGCATGGGCACTGATTGCAGCTATCGCAGTGATGCTGTTTTTCATGCTGCGCAGCGCTGCGTCAAGCGGTGGCGGATTCGGTGGTGGTTTCTCCGGTGGCGGTGGTGCTACCGGCTCATGGTAGGTGAATGATGAAAGTAGCGAGCAAGTATTTTACTGAAGAAGACAGCAATGAGATCAGTCTTGCCGTCGTCGAGGCTGAAAAACACACCTCGGGTGAAATTATTCCCATCGTCGCGACCGTATCAGGCCGTTACGATCGGGCTGAAGATATTGTCGGGCTAATCTTCGCACTCATCTCCGTCTCTATCGGTTGGTGTTTGTTTCAGGATGTACAGACTAGCAGTGGATGGCTTTCCGGTTTAATGATCACGTTCGGACTCGTACCTATATTAATTGCGATTATTCTCGGTTTCTTTGTGGGGACCCTACTCGCGAATTTATTTCCTGTGTTGCGCACACCGTTCATACCAAAAAGTGAAATGCAGGCCGAAGTGGAAAGCCGTGCCGCCGAAGTATTCCAGAAATTCAGGATACGCAAGACCAAGGGCAGTACGGGCATCCTTATCTATGTTTCCTTATATGAACACATGGTACGCATCCTGGGCGATGATGCGATCAGTAAAAAACTGAATCAGGAAGACTGGCAATCAATCTGTGACATTATTATTAATGGTTGCAAGAACAAACAAATGACACAGGGGATGATCGACGGCATAGCGAAGGCGGGAGAGATGTTGGGAGAGCATTTTCCGATTCAAGAGGGAGATGTGGATGAGTTGGCTAATGATCTGATCACTATCGACTCATTATAAATGTGCATAAATTGCCTTTTTACGCGATAACTGTGTCAGCTCCGTGCTCAAATCCTCATGTATTATCTATACACTCCGGTTCTGTGCGTGGAGCTTTCTTGTTCTCACATAATAATATTAATTTATTGTAATACACTATATTACTTTTTAAAATCACCAGAACACTTTTTTTTAATTAAGATACTTAATTTATATGGAAGTAATATCAAAAATTGAAACTTGTAATAACGGGGCAAGATTTTATAGAGCTGATCTACATATACATTCATATGGTGGTTCGCATGATGTAAAAGATAGCTCTATGACCCCTATAAATATAGTAAATACTTCCCTCAGTGAAAAATTAGATATTATCTCTGTTACTGATCATAATGAAATTAATAACGTAGAAGAAACAATAAATGCTGCTGTTGGAAAATCAATATTAGTAATTCCAGGTATTGAATTATCTACACCAGATGGGCATTTATTAGTTTATTTTTCATCTCTAGATATACTCAAAAAGTTTTATGCAAGCATAGATACTGTAGATAACAATACACAAAATTCACGATGTCAGACTTCAATGTTGGAATGTATAAAAAAAGCAGGTAATTTATTTGGTTTTTCAATTCTTGCACATGTTGATGGCAAAGGT
>CAYRXP010000280.1:0-2157 GCA_964428145.1 uncultured Enterobacteriaceae bacterium | reverse complement strand
ATCACTGTATCTATATGAATAAAAAGAAACAATCTCATAATGTATGGCTCTTTGAACCAACAAGACTGCACTTGCTACTGTTGTATGTTGCAGTTAGTAATCCGCTGCGCAGAGGGCACAGGAGGGTTTATATTCCGTTTCTTGTTAAACAGCCTGGCTAAGTTCAGTTCAACTAGGACTTACAGAACCACCGCCTCCGCTTCCAGCGCCAGGTGTAGGTAGTGGTAATGCTAGTTGTTGATTCTCTAATGCACCTATCCCACAACCAGGAAACAAAGCCACTAATGGAGCGACATCTGCATCTTCCGGTAAAGTATTAAGGGCTGCTGTTATAATATTGTCTATTGGTGACACTGTCAGCTCACAATCTTCCTCGCCACAGCGATTTCTCACCACATCGACAGCCAGGTTCTGCGGGACACCTGTTTCGATCATCTGGGCGACTGCAATTTCCTGTGTCAAACCACAGTCTTCAGTCAGTCCATAGACAATCCTGACTATTTCCACGGCCTCTACCGATTCAACGCCCTCTGCAATTAACTGGACTAGTGCATCCTCAGGTATGACACCTTCTGATTTAGCGCCCTCTGTGGCGGGCATAGGCTCGACACCATTGGCTATATCAGTTGGTATATGGGCCAATACGAGCTGTGATACGCCAAGAATTGCTATGAGTAGTAGTATTCTTTTAATCATGGGAAATATCTCCAATATTAACTTCCCCTGTCTCAGCCCATCATTTCAGAAAACAGGAGACTCTCTCGTTCTATACCAGTAAGTGTGGCGCAAATCCAGTGATATTGCTAGATAGATGATAAATTTTGAGAACTGTGCACTGTTTATTTAAGCCTCGATTAAGTATTTTTTGTTTAAAAGTGATTTGAAGCAATTTCCCATGGCTTATCCCTCACCATCTTCCATGACACCTCTTTTCCAAGCATTTCTTCTACCACAGCTCTGCCCGGTTCAATTTCCGGAAGACGTTTATGCAGATTATGCGCATCGGACGCAAGAATCGTTACCCAGCCTTTTTGCAGAATGGTTTTAGCACATTGTTCAGAGTGTGGACCAAAATTACCCACCAGTGAGCTGGCAGTTATTTGAAGAAGGCAGCCTGCCTTAACGAAAGGCTGTAATTTTGAAATCTTTCTGAGTATGTCTTTATTACGTTCCGGATGTGCAATCATTGGTATGATATTATGATCAAACAACCATTTGACCATCTTGTCACTCCCGGGTGGAATATGATCATGCGGGAATTCCAGTAATAAAACTTTTCGTCCTTCAAACTCCCCCAAAAATGGCAGTCTTTCTTCTTCGAACAGTGTGAAGATTTCAGGCCCCAATCGAACCTCGGCTGCCATGCCAATAGTTAAATTTATTTCATTTTCATTGAGTGCTTGTTTAAATGCCTGATAAGCAGTGCTTATGGTAAATAGATCATTGTCATAACGACCCGGTGTGATGTGGGGGGTCACGACAGCATGTGTAATACCATTCTCAACTGACAATCTGGCTAACTCAATAGCATCACCTAATTCCCTAGGACCATCATCAATCCCTGGAAACAAATGGCAATGGAGGTCAATCATGATGCTTTGATATTCACTGCAATTTACTTACAAACCATACTCGAATAGACCAGAACCTTTGCACGATGCGATTTTTTTGCCACCGGTATTTGCTCCTCGGCAATTGCTCCTGCATTGCTCTAATAAATTACATCCTTGTAACGATGCAAAACCGGCATATGACCACCATGGATGGTGGAAGTGCAGAATATGCAGGAGCATATATTCTGCCAGTACGTGTACGAATAGAGTTACTCTGGGGCGAATGTCACTTATAACCATAATAACTGTAATAATTACTATCATAATCACCATATTTTGATTTCTTTCTAAGTTCGACCTGATTTAAGACAGTGCCAATGATATGTGTACCCATATCAAGCAACCTTTTGACACCCTTTTTTGCTAATTTATGCGTAGTATCATCCGCTTTAACTACGAACACCACACCATCAGCAATTCTGGCTAAAACTCTGGGGTCACTCACCGCAACAACGGGTGGGCTGTCCATGATAATATAATCGTAATGTTCTTTAAGTTCTTTAGTAACGAGCTTAAAACGGTTTGAAGAGAGTAATTCAAGCGG
>CAYRXP010000279.1:0-2169 GCA_964428145.1 uncultured Enterobacteriaceae bacterium | reverse complement strand
GTATATTATGCATTACTCACAAATTACAGGTTTCTTTATACGGGATGAGCGAACGAAATTACAGCATCTTGGACGGTTTCATATCCAATATTGACGACCATTTAGTTGCTTTCTTTAAGGAAGCCAGGCGGACAGCGCGCGCTTATCCCGCTGAAAAAGTCGGGGATCTGGTGCTGGATGAAAGTGAACGCAGACAGTCCGAAGGTTTTATGCGGGTTAATCATGCAGGTGAAATCTCTGCCCAGGCACTTTATCAGGCTCAGGCAATCACAGCGCGCGATAGTAAGTTGCGGGATGCCATGAAACGGTCGGCGGACGAGGAAATCGATCATCTTGCTTGGTGTGAGAAACGCTTGCACGAGTTGGGTGGGCATACGAGTTACCTGGGGCCTTTCTGGTTTTTTGGATCATTTACCATTGGATCGTTGGCAGGCTTGATCGGAGACAAATGGAGCCTGGGGTTTGTCGTTGAAACTGAGAATCAGGTGGTGGCACATCTGGATGAACATCTGGAAAAGATTGCAGAAGCGGACTTGAGAAGTCGGATGATTTTGGAACAAATGCGAGAAGACGAGGCACATCATGCCAGCGTCGCACTTCATGCGGGAGCGGCAGAATTACCAGAACCAGTTAAAAAGATGATGCGACTGCTTTCAAAGGTGATGACGAAGACAGCTTATTGGGTCTAGATTATTGGATCTGGATAATCTTCAGAGAATCGCTTTGAGAATATAGAAGAAAATAATTGCAAGGATTGCACCTGCCGGAAGTGTGATTATCCACGACATAAAGATCGAGCCAATCACACGCAGATTGAGTGCCGAGATTCCTCGTGCCAGACCAACCCCGAGTACAGCACCTACCAGCGTATGTGTCGTTGAGATGGGCAGTCCTGTTCCCGAAGCAATGACGACGACCGTTGAAGCCGAAAGGTTACAGCAAAAGCCACGACTCGGTGTCAGATCGGTAATCCCTGATCCCACGGTGGCAATCACTTTGTGACCGTACATGACAAGACCGGCAACAATACCCACAGCACCCAGTAGTAATACCCATGAAGGTAAGATTGCTTTTTGTTCAATCAGGCCGCCACTGTTGATAATACTGACTACAGCGGCGACGGGCCCTATGGCATTGGCGACATCATTAGAGCCGTGTGCAAAGGCCATGGCACATGCGGTAAAGACCATCAATACACCAAAGACCAGTTCAACACTATGTAGATGAAACCCGCCAAAAATGACCGGTTGCTCCTTTATCCTGCGAGTCATAAAAACACCGATGACGGCAGAGATAACACCGATGACGATTGCGATGCCATAACATTCGGCTTTTGTCATATCCAGACCAATATGTTTTAGACCTTTGAATACAGTGACCAGCGATATGATGAAACCCGTTAAAAATATATAAAAAGGGACATAACGTTTGGAATTTTCAAACGGGTTTTCACTGTCCAGAATCAAAAACTGGACACTCCGGTAGAGCAAATAGGACATCGCTCCTGCAAGGACTGGAGATACCACCCAGCTCACGGCAATAGTACCGACTTTCCCCCATTGCACTGCATCTATGCCCATCGTGACTGCTGCAAAGCCAACAATGGCACCCACAATAGAATGTGTGGTTGAAACGGGTAAGCCCAAACGGGTTGCGAATAATAGCCAGACACCTGCCGCAAGCAGGGCCGATAACATGCCATAGACAAGCAACTCTGGGGAATCTGCAAACATTGCAGAATCAACTATGCCTTTTCGTATGGTGGAAGTGACTTCGCCACCTGCCAGGTAAGCACCTGCGAACTCAAAGATGGCCGCAATAATGATGGCGTTTTTTATCGTCAGTGCTTTCGAACCGACGGACGTTGCCATGGCATTAGCGACGTCATTTGCGCCAATCCCCCAGGCCATGAATAAACCGAACACACCGGCGAGTATCAATATGAGCGTAGCATGTTCCATATGTCGGTATATTTTAGAGAGGGATAGTTTTTGAAAATTATTTGGCAAGCATTAATTGCAAACGATTGCCGGTACTCTGTGATGCATCCGCAAGATCACCAATCCACTCAATTATTTTATATATGAACACAACATCGACAGGTGATAATTCTCTTTCAAGAGCGAATAGTGAGGCACGGAGTTTGACCTGAATTTCATCGGTTTCATT
>CAYRXP010000278.1:0-2183 GCA_964428145.1 uncultured Enterobacteriaceae bacterium | reverse complement strand
CCAGCCCGATGCCGACTGGCCCGGTAAATAAAATCGCGTGAGCCATCCTTTCTGAACGATTCACTGATTGAATCGTGTTCCAGTTTTCAAGCTGCCAGGGATATGGTTTAAGGGGATATAGTTTCAATCGAGAGATCAACACAGGCCTTTCTTTGTTAGCACTTCTAGAATTGATGATTGTACAGCTTTTAAATTCTGCTCAGCATCAATCACGCTGACTCTAACCGGGTTATCTTGTGCAATCTTTAAAAAGGCATCTCGCACTTCCTGAAAAAAATTAACTGTTTCAGTTTCGAATCGATCGGCTTCACTTCTATCCCGGGCACGAGACAGTCCGGTTTCCACCGACAAATCCAGAAGCAGGGTAAGCTCAGGTTTAAATCCAGACAAGTCCCCTGAAAATAACCATACCTCAAGCTGCTGTATTTTCTCAAGGGAGATACCTCGCCCTCCTCCCTGATAGGCATAACTTGAATCAGTAAATCTATCGCAAATGACTATCTTGCCTGCATTGATGGCAGGCAAAATGACTTGTTTTACATGTTGTGCTCTGGCCGCAAACATCAAAAGCAGTTCAGTCTCTTCGAACATGGACTCTTCATTCTTTTTTAGCAAAAGTTCACGTATCCCTTCACCCAGGTTTGTCCCGCCTGGTTCACGTGTTAAGAGCACATCTCTGCCTGCTTGTTGCAATTGCTCAGAAATAAACTGCATGTGGCTACTTTTACCGGCACCTTCAATACCTTCCAATGTAATCAAGAGACCTTTTTCTGATGGTTTCATGAATGAGTTATTTACCTAACTGATACCTGGCTACGGCACGGTTGTGCTCTTTCAATGTTTTTGAAAAATAATGTGAGCCATCCCCTTTTGCAACAAAATATAAAGTCTCACCATCTTTAGGATGAAGCGCTGCATGGATTGCTTCGACACCGGGCAATGAGATGGGTGTTGGCGGCAACCCCACATAAAAGTACGTATTGTACGGCGAATCTATCTTTAAATCCTTGCGACGTATGTTTCCGTGATAATCATCTCCCATGGCATAAATGACCGTTGGATCAGTCTGTAACTTCATACCCTTTTGTAACCTTCTGACAAACACACCTGCGATTTCAGCGCGTTCTTCAGCAACAGCAGTCTCCTTCTCAATGATGGATGCCATGATTAATGCTTCATCAGAAGTCTTATAAGGCAACCCTGCTTCTCTTTGCTGCCATTCTTCTTCCAAAACGCGTGCCATCCTTACATAGGCTCGATGCAAAAATTCAATATCTGTCATGCCGATCGGGAAATGATAAGTATCCGGAAAAAACCTGCCCTCCGGGTGCACTTCCGGGGAAGCTAACGCTGTCATGACAGTTTTACTATCGACATTTGCTAACGTCTGCACCAGTGTTCCATTAATCCTTACCTCATTCATTAATTGCCTGAATGACCAGCCTTCGATCAATGTCAGAGAATGTTGCACGACCTTCCCAGCAACAAATTGCTCCAATAATTGTCTTTGTGTTACCCCTTGTTTCAGCAGGTATTCACCTGCCTTGAGTCGTGATTCACTGCCCTGTAATCGCCCTTCAAGCATGAAATAGTATGGATGATCCAATATCCCTTGTTGCGTTAAATCCTGACCAACCTGTTTCAGGTTCATGCCTGGTTCGATTGTGTAGGTTAAAGAGTTGGGCGCTGTGATATTAATTGGAGCATCCAGTTGCGCTTGCATATCATGCCAAAACCACCACGCTGTCAAACCACCTGTAATGAATGACAGGACAAAAAGTACTGTGATTATCTTTTGTTTGGCATGGATCATAATAATAAAATGCGCTTCACGGCGGAGCGATGATTCCTTGTGATATCAGAAATTGTTTAATTTCATTTGCAGCCTGTTGAGAAGAAAATTTGTGTTTACCCAACTGTCTCACCGGCAAAATACCTGCAACACTGTTACAAAAAAATATTTCATTGGCAGTATAAAGATCTTCCAGTAACACCTGGCAAACTTTACTCTCGTAAGAAAATTCCTTGCAGTGATCTAATAGGTATTGTCGTACGATTCCTTGAATCCCGCAGAATGAAAGATCTGGCGTTCGTAATTTCTTATCAGGATAAATTACAAAAATATTACTCATGGTGCCTTCAATGACATTCTTATCAATATCCAGCATCAATCCTTCCGTGAT
>CAYRXP010000277.1:0-2225 GCA_964428145.1 uncultured Enterobacteriaceae bacterium | reverse complement strand
ATACAAAATATCCTTATGTCGCCTTTATTCCACAAGAGAAGTTTCTTAATCATATCGTTGAGAAAGGAAAGCAATTATCTGGTTTCAAGGTTTTGATGGGTGCGCAAGTACGAGAGTTAAAAGAAGCAAATGGAAAAATAACCGGTGTTAGGTTTATCTACGAAGGTAATGAACATGAACTTGATGCAGGTTTAACAATAGGAGCAGATGGTCGAGGTTCAACTGCTAGACGTTTGGCAAAGATAAATCTGGTAAAAACTTCACCGCCGATGGATGTGATATGGTTTAGATTGCCTTTACCGACAGATACTGAAATGCAGGAAGCGGTGAGTGGACGTATAGGTTCAGGTACGATGATTGTTATTATAAACCGAAAAGAGTATCTCCAGGTGGGTTATATCATCATGAAAGGTTCTTATAAGAAATTACGAGAGCAGGGGTTAGAACACTTTCATGAAGTAATAAAAAATCTCGCGCCGGAAATTGCCAACACCATTACTGAAATAAAAGACTGGTCTCAAATGGCGATCTTGTCTGTTGTAACTGGTCGGGCAGAGCAATGGTATAAAGACGGATTGTTATTGATTGGTGATGCCGCGCATATCATGTCGCCTCTTGGTGGTGTAGGTATCAATTATGCCATCCAGGATGCAGTAGCAGCCGTAAATCAATTGGCTGGGCCAATCAAGGAAGATCGATTAACAATATCAGATTTGGCCAAAGTTCAAAAAAGGCGTGAACCAGCAGTTTCAATTATTCAGCGATTTCAATCATTGATACAACAACGTGTTATCAGTGGGGCATTGAAATCAGATAAAGCATTTAGCCCACCGTTACCGATGAAGATTATTTCAAGGATACCGTTTTTAAGAAAAAGACTGGCACATTTTCTGGCATATGGGACACGTCATGAAAAGGTTCAAAATATTTAGGAATTATCTAACCACGCCTTTTTCTACTTCATCCCTCTTTTCTTTACCGGCTAACGATTCGATTAATGTCAATGCAAAGTCCGCTTTTGGCCGTTAGTGCCAATTAAAGTCTATAGCCAAATGTCCGCTTTCAGTATTAAGCAGACATTCACCAACGTCTGCTATCCAGCATAAGCGGGCACTGCGCATATAAACATGGCAATTCAATGTACATTTAGTGGAAATAAACAGAACTTTCCCGTTTACGATGTTTGGCGGCTCATATTAATAACTATGGATGTCTTGAAATTACTTGGACACTAAAACATAACATTCCCATTTATGGTCATTTTCGAGAAAGTTGCCGAAAAGACAAAAGACTTAAGGATGTTAGGATCAGGGAATACCTGTGCATGACGAATTACTAATTGTCCATGCAAAGTCAGTTAGAGAGTAAGAGAAAACAAGATGACATCAGAAAACCGACAAATGATGATTTATGGTGCAAATGGCTATACTGGCGAATTGATTGCTAAAGAAGCAGTAGGGCGTGGATTCAAACCTGTTCTCGCTGGTCGTAACAAGCAGGACATTAATCAATTAGCAGAATCACTCAACCTGACGGCGAGAGTTTTTGGATTGAACTCAGTGGAGCAAGTTATCCGGCAGTTAAAAGATATCCATCTGGTGATCCACTGTGCCGGTCCTTTCTCGGCAACTGCCGAGTCGATGATGCAGGCCTGCATAAGCAGCAACACGCATTACACAGACATTACGGGTGAGATATCGGTATTTGAACGCGCCCAGATGCTCAATGCTGATGCAAAATCAGCCAATATAGTACTTTGCCCCGGTGTTGGTTTTGACATAATCCCTACCGATTGTATCGCCAGTCAACTGAAGGAAAAAATGCCCGATGCGGCGTATTTGGCATTAGGATTTGATTCAGATAGCGGCATGAGTCCGGGTACCTCCAAAACCATGGTTGAAGGCCTGGGTGGTGGCGGAAAAATCCGCAGGGATGGTAAGATAATTCAAGTGCCTTTGGCGTATAAAACTCGCCAGATAGATTTTGGCCGTGGTGAAAAAAATGCCGTCACCATCCCCTGGGGAGACGTGTCTACAGCATTTCACTCGACCGGTATTCCCAATATCGAAGTTTACATACCGATTTCTCCACGTGGCGCCAAGGGTATACGTAGACTCAACTGGATCCGCTGGTTATTGGTTATGAAGTTTGTCCAGAATTATATGAAGAACAAAGCTGGTAAGTCAGCCAAGGGACCCAGTGAAGAGCAGCGTAAAACACAGCGA
>CAYRXP010000276.1:0-2232 GCA_964428145.1 uncultured Enterobacteriaceae bacterium | reverse complement strand
AAAGGCGATGATATTACTGATCTGCAAGACAAACCAGCTGTAAAAGTTGTTGAAGAGCCTGTTGAAAAGCTTAAACAGACTATTAATGATGTTGATCCTGCTGTCAAGGCATCTGTATTAGAAACAGATTTAGCCAAAAACAAGATGGAGCTTGAAGCGGCAGACAAGAAACAGAATAGAGAAAAAGAACAGGCTGATAAAAAACAGAAGGAAGCTAATGAGGCAGAGAAAAAGAAACTTGAGCAGGAAAGAGTTGAAATTGAAAGGCAGAAAAAACTGGCTGAAGAAGATCTTGACAGGACGCGCGAGCAAGAAATAGTAAAGATTGAAAAGACCAAAAAAGATGCTGAGTCTCGGATGCAGGATGAAAAGGAAAAACTTGAAGAGATTTATTCGAAAAATACTGATGAAATGAAAAAGCTTCAGGAGATGAAGGCGAGGGCCGAAGCACAAATTAGAAAGGCACGAGAACAGCTTGAAAAACAGGCCAAAGAATCCAGGCGTGAACTGGATGAAGCGAGAAGTTTGAAGAGTAGTGTTGAAGAGGAGAAAAAGAAAATTGATAGAGAAGCAGAGCAAGCGCGTGTAAAACAGGCCGAATTGGAAAAGAGTGTTAAGGCGAAGGCAAGGGCTTTATTGGAAAAAGAAAAACGTAAACTTGCCGAAAAAGTAGCGCAGAACAACGAAGAACTGGCACAGGCAAAACGAGAGAAGGCAGTTGCTGAAGCCGGGCGTGTCGCTGCAAAAGAAGAAGCTGCAAAAATTATTGAGGAATACAAAGCACAATTTGCAGAGGAAAAAGCTGAACTCGAAGCTTTACTCAAGGCTGAAAGGGCGAAACTAGAAAAAGAGGCACAGCAGATTAAGGAGAAATTAAACGAAGTCCATAAGGCCAAGAAAGAGGCAGTAACCGCCAGTAAAAAAGCAGAAAAGCAAGCAAGCAAATTAAAAGTAAAACAGGAGAAGAAGATTAAAAAAGAAGGCAAGGAAGATGAATCACTGAAAGAGGAAATGAGACTTGCAGAAGAGAAACTGGAGGAAGCAAGGAGGGCACTGGAGGATGCTCAGCATGAAGAAAAAATCACAGAGGCTGCAAAAGAAGAAATTGCTGAGGACCTCTTAAGGCAAAAAGAAGAAGAAGAAAAGTTAAATCAGCAAATGGAAGCTGAGCTTAACGAGTGGAAAGAGGAAGAGGAGGAGAGACAAGAACAATTTGAAGGGAAAGAGTCTCAGGCAGAACACATCAAGCGTATCCAGGAACGTGCAGAGGCAGCAAGGGAAAAGATGAAGGAATCTGCCGATGACATGTTCGCTGATATTGCTAGTCAGATTGGCGGTACCGATCATCACAAACTGAGATGATAACCCCAGTTTTATTTAATTAATTCACATTCAGGAGAAGGTTACATGAGTGATCGTATTGTCATGCGCGTGGGTGAAGCATTGGTAGCGGGCGGGCCGCCAGGAACTGCGGCAGAACCGGAGGTTATCATTGGAGAACTGGATGGGCCATTCGGTACTGCTTTTGCGAACCTGCTTGGTGATCAGGTCAAGGGTCATTCACGTGTATTGGCCATTTTGAATACTGATATTATGGTTAGACCATCGACATTGATGGTCAGTAAAGTCACGGTCAAGGATGAGCGTTACACAAATATCCTGATGGGGACGGTGCAGGGTGCGATTGCGAATGGCGTACTGGATGCAGTAAGAAATGGTGATATTCCAAAAGAGAAGGTGAATGATTTAGGCATTATCGTTTCGGTTTGGTTGAATCCTTCCGTTATAAAAGACGATAGTCTGGACCATAAAATTCTATTTGATATTCATCGTAAAGCGACTACCGCAGCAATCCATAAGGCGATGAATAATGAACCTGATATTGATTGGCTACTGGAAAACCAGGATGAGGTTGTTCATAAATACTATCAGATGGGTTTGGATGGAAAAATATAGTTTTAGGGCACCTCTATCTAATTGTTTTTTCCGCGATTGCGGCGTCAGCTCCGTGCTCACAAAAACGCCGGGAGCGTTTTTGGGCAGCTTTGCTGTTCGCAGAGCAAAAACCAAGGATGGTTTTTGTCCAATCCTCATTCATAAATTTGTTTTTCTGCGGCTACTCGCCACATCCCTGTGGCTCACCCTTCGGGCCAGCCTACGGCTGTTCAAAATCGTTCCCGACGATTTTGTCTGTACGCGGTGATTCCTTGCACTCACGCAAAAATCCTAATT
>CAYRXP010000275.1:0-2237 GCA_964428145.1 uncultured Enterobacteriaceae bacterium | reverse complement strand
AAACCAGGCATGGTGCAACCGATACAGATACCGCCCGTGTTCATACAACCGCCATTGTGCCCAAGTGCGCCGCGCTTGGTCATATTACATTGGACCACAGGACCCCAACAACCGAGTTCCACCAGACACTCTTTCTGTCCATATTCATCGGCGAACAGCCCTTCCTCGTAATAACCGGCACGTGTGCAACCCTGATGCACCGTCCCACCAAACATCCAGGCCGGTCGACCGAGTTCATCTAACTCTAGCAAGGGTGCAACTCCAGCAAGGAACATCAGCACAGCGGTAATGGTTTCTGTGATGTTATCACCTATTGGCGCACAACCAGGGATGTTAATCACCGGCAAACCCAGGGCGCTTAGATAGTCCTTACCCAAGAAATCCATTGTTCCCATAGCATGAGTCACATTACCCACAGCTGCAGGAACTCCTCCCCAGGTGGCACAGGTGCCCACGGCTAAAACTGCTGCAGCGCCGGGCGCAAGATCTTTTAACATCTTTGCGGTTGGATATGGTCGCCTGCTACCATCATCCATTTCTTCCATGCCCATGGCGCACCAGAAGCCGCCGTAGTCCTCGGCGATTTGCTCATCGGCTACTGAGCCCTCGTACAACACCACGTATGGGGCCCCCAGTTCACCACGGACTGCCTGGTGATAAGGCTCCATGAAACGGTGACCTGCCTCCACAGCAAGTACCGGGTGGTGCAGGATAACTTTTGGCAAGCCGGGAATAGCTGCGGTCATTAATTGTTCGACACTGGGATTCTTGGCACCCACGGCAGCGATCGAACATCCATCACAACTCATCCCGGCCAGCCAAAAGGCATGCACCTCTGGGATCGTGCCCTCTCCGAGTGTGAAGGTGGGTGAGTGCGCATTAGTTAATGTTGTTTCGTTGAGCCCATTTGCCATGGCTAATACCCTCTAAATAAGCTAATGATTGGTAATGTTTTGTAAATACTAGACCTTCCTCTATAGGGGAAGGTCAATCATTTTATTGTCATTACTAAATGAATGTTGAAGTTATTTTGTGGGTTGTTTTTTAGCGCATGTACAGGGACTTAAAAGGGCATCACAAATACAATCAGCTAGCCTGTCTCTAGAAGTTGATAACAGAGCTTGATGGCGAGCAGCCAGATCGTCCCGGCGACCTTGAAGTACGACCAAATTTTCATCAGTATCGCGTAATTTTTCATCCATCATGCTGGTTACACGCTGCCGGAATGATCGAGTATCCTTACTATTGAACAGCTCTTTTAATTCCCTAAGCGAGAACCCTAATCGTCGCAGTTGAATGACCAAGCGTGCTTGTGTAATTGAGTTAGCATCATACAGTCGATAGTCTGCATCACTACGTGCTATAGAATTAAACAGTCCTATGTCTTCGTAAAACCGAAGTGTCTTTGTTGTCGTATTCAGCTCTTTTGCTAATTGACCAATACGTAAAGTAGCTTGGGGCATCTTATAGAAATATTCCTAAATATAAATTTACCTGTTGATATCTATTTCCACATAGACCATGGAACTATATAGAATTTAAGGTTAGGAAACTTTCGTCGTCTGGTCAATATCCTTTTCTTCTTGCGCATTGACTCAAATTAAATGTAACCCTAGGGAGTAGTAGTTTAGCATCGTTGACTCATATTACAGGTAACCGAAATTGAGGACTGTAATACAGGTAAAAATCAACGGCAGGCCTATCTAAAAGCGATTGACTTCGTTATCGTCGAGCAGGTAAAAAGGCCAAGGCAACTATTCTTGATGAATTCTGTGCCGTGTGCGGCTATCACCGCAAATATGCGATACGGTCATTGAACCTGCGCGGCAAGTTGCGTAAGCCGCAACGGGCCAGTCTATCCGTCACCGCCGTTATTAACCACGCTGAAACGCCTCTGGTTTGCCTGTGACCAGATGTGTTCCAAGAAACTCAAGGCGGCTATTCCACTGTGGTTGCCTTTCTATGAAATGGCTGTATCCCTTCAAAAAAAATGAGACACGATTGCCCTAAATTTAATTGATAAGAAATTACCTTGATTCTTTCCTATTAATGACCATAAATGGGAAAGTTACGAATAAGCAGGCAAGTAATTTCAAGACATCCATGGTGGTTAATTTCCGACACCAAGCATCGTAAATGGGAAAGTTCTCTTTTGAAGACTGTCTCTAATTGGCCAGAATTAATCCATTATCTAATACTGGTGAATGTCCGCTTTATACTGAAAGCGGACGTTCAGG
>CAYRXP010000274.1:0-2252 GCA_964428145.1 uncultured Enterobacteriaceae bacterium | reverse complement strand
AAGGCCCTGACTATATACAAATTAGCAGCAGTGACCCTATTCGTGAACCATTTCTTAATTTTTTACTAGAGATAAACTGGTCAAAGGGCAGATTATTCAGGGAATATACCGTCCTGCTCGATCCCCCTACTTATACTGCCAGTAGAAAAGCTGTTGTCCATCCTCAATCACCCGTCGTTGAAATAGATTCTGGTGACCATCAGGTTGTATACGATCTAGACTATAAACCGAGTACCACAGAACCGGCTCGTACAACTCCAGCTTATGAGACACCAACTTATGAAGCGCCGAGTTCTTATAAAGCACCTACGACGATTAGTTATTCTGGTAGTAGTGACTATGGCCCTGCAGTGACGGGAGACACCTTGTGGTCAATCGCCAGGGTAGCCAGACCTGATTCATCAGTCAGTATTCAGCAAATGATGCTTGCCATTTTGAGGGCCAACCCGGAGGCATTTATTGAAAATAATATCAATGGTCTCAAGCGTGGCGCAATCCTGCAGATACCAGATGTACCAGAGATCAATTCTCTGAATAGATCCAATGCATTGGCGCAGGCCAAGAGCCAAAATGCACTATGGGATGAATATAAAGGTCACATTGCTTCTCGTATGACTGAACGGCCTGACGGTGCAGGTGCACCTAGTCAGGTGACTGAACCTGATGAGGTCGAGCGTGAACCTTCCGTGACGGATGTTGAGGTCACAGATGAAGCAGAATTAAGACTCATCTCTGAATCTGATCAGGGCTTGGGGAGCGATCAGAGTTCTATGGAGGCATCCGGAGTTGATGTTGATGCTTTGAATAATGAATTAGTACTGGCAAATGAGTCCATTGTAGCACTGACAATGGAAAACGAAGAACTCAGGGATAGGTTGACTGCAACTGAGGGGATCATCGATGATCTGAAACGCTTGATAGTGCTTAAGGAAGATGAGCTTGCAGCCATGCAAGAGCAGATAATGATCGCGGCTGCAGAACAGGAAATCGCAGAGGAAGCGGACACCGAAACCGTTGCAGAAGAAGAGCTTGTTGAAGAAGAAGTCGAAGAAGAGCTAATTGAGGGCGAGGTCGAAGAAGATCTTGTTGAGGAAGAAACAGAGGCTTTAGCATCAGAAGACACCATAGAAGAAGAAATTTTTGTGGATGTCGTGTCTGCCGATGATGGTGGATTAGGCGATTTATTTGGTTTGATGGGACTGCTTGAAAAAGCTAAAGCTAACCTTATGATTATTGCGGGTGCAGTTGGCGGCCTGTTACTACTCGTATTTTTGATGTTATTCGTCTCTAAAAAACGCGGCGAAAAAGCGATAGTGGTCGATTTGCCGGCAGAAGACTTTCCTGATTTCGGTGAAGACGTTTCAGACGAGGCAATAAAAGCTGATGCGCTTCCAAAAAAAGATTCCGAATCAGTCACGGTCATTCCAGAAAGTGAGGAAGAGACAATCCTACCCAGTGATGACTTAGCTGACGAGGAAAAAACTGTCTTCCTCGGCAGTGATTCAATTGGGGCTGAACCCGATGCTGATGCATTTGAAATACCTGAAGAGAGTGCTCCAGAAATACCTGAAGAAGACCCTATGGAAGAGGTTAATGTATTTCTTGCATACGAACATTTCGATGAAGCTGAATCTTTTATAAGAAATGCTCTGGAAAAGGAACCAGATAATCTGGGTTTCCACAGTAAATTACTGGAAGTGTTCTACGCTGCGGGTAACAAGAAATTGTACGAAGAGGCGGCCAAAGTCATTCATGACAAGACAGGGGGTCAGGGCGAGAGTTGGGATATGGCGACGGTCATGTGGCAAGAGTTGTCGCCAAATCGTGCCTTGTTTGAAACGCCAGTCGAAGGTGAGGATGAGGTTGCCTCTACAGATGACTCGGGTGCTGGCGTTTTGAATATCGCAGATGTTAGCGATGCAACGGCGTCAGGTGATGTGGACTTAGATATTGGGGCAGATGCGCTTGGGGAGGACATGCTGGATGTAACGGCAGCTGCTGATATTGACGATATCCCTGCCGAGACCGCAGATGATGAAGGATTGGACTTCACGCTTGATGCAGATGCTGATGAGGAGGGAATGCTGGATGTAACGGCAGCTGCTGATGAGGAGGACATGCCGGATGTAGCGGCAGATTCTGATGAGGAGGACATGCTGGATGTAACGGCAGCGGCTGATATTGACGATATCCCTGTCGAGACCGCAGATGATGAAGGATTGGACTTCACGCTTGATGCAGATGCTGATGAG
>CAYRXP010000273.1:0-2257 GCA_964428145.1 uncultured Enterobacteriaceae bacterium | reverse complement strand
TTTGGTAAAGAAATAATTTAGGTCAATTCTGTCTCCAGAAATAAAAGGCACTGAGCCATCATTACCAACAGGTAAACCATCGATTTCCAATAGCACATCATCCGTCATTATTGTATTTTCACCCGCTTCAGGCTCTGTGATGTTTTGAACTACTAGTGTCCCCGTCATTTCAGTTTTCATTTTATATGCTGCACGGAGTTGAGGGTTTCTCATGTTTTGAGTTTTAATGGCTATTGCTGGGACACCATCTACCTTGCCATCTTTTACATCATATAAAAACTGCTCAATCACAGGTATAGGTACTACATAGCCAATATTTTCAATTTCTTCGCCTTCCAATGCCTGAAAAGTAATGCCCGCAAGCATTCCATCGACAATGGCTGGTCCACCACTCGCACCTGCATTTACTGCCGCATCGATTTGTGTAACAAGATTTTTTTGTTTTGAATGTGCATATTCATAAAAGTCAATACGGGAAACAACTCCTTTAGTGATTGCTAATTGAGAACCACCCTCTGGGAATCCCCATGTGATAATTTCATCCCCCAATTTTGGTAGTTTGCCCAATTTGATGGGTGTTGTACCTCTAAAAAAACCACCATCTTCTATTGTGAGGATTGCTAAATCACTTGCATCTGAAATGTATTTTATATCAGCCTTAAACCGTTTATCTGAACCAGGTTTTCGAATATAAATTGATAAACTATTATCTACCACATGAGCAGCAGTTAATATGTAGTTGTTTTCAATAATGACACCTGTTCCAGAAGACTGCTCAGTATAACCAACTTGCCATGGATATATATAGTCAGGCGTTAAACTCTCAGTGATGATTTTTACAACTG
Source organism: uncultured Enterobacteriaceae bacterium (assembly GCA_964428145.1). Lineage (GTDB taxonomy): Bacteria > Pseudomonadota > Gammaproteobacteria > Eutrophobiales > Eutrophobiaceae > SMWN01. Next base: position 1,412 of record CAYRXP010000273.1, on the reverse strand, counting down.
CTTTAGTTTTCTGGTTTGAATCCAAGTCACCTGGTATTGCTGAATATGAGATAAATACAGCAATAAGGGTGAATAAAGTCCGAATCATTTTTCTATGAATACACATTAAGATATTGTCCTGATGCCAGATTTTTAATTACTATTATATAGGCATAGGAGTATCTGTGTATTGCTGTATGTTTAGCTGGCCAGTATTACTTTCGTTTGAATGTCTGCTTTCCAGCGAAAGCGGACATTCAGCTACAATCATTGAAATTGAGGTAAAATGTATCAGTCAAACCGGAGCACGGAGCATTGAATAACCAATCAACACAATCCAGCATTATCGATAGACTGGCCAACTGGAAGCAGGAAGCTGTACATTGGGGTAGCGATCCAGACAATTATCTGTTGTTTGGTAACAGGGCTTTGGAAACAGGCCACCCATCCATATCTTACGAAATACTTAAAGCAGGACTACTCCATAACCCTTTGCATCCTGAACTGACTTATCGTGCAGCATTAGCACTTGCACGTTGCCACTCCACACTCACCGCAGCAGGTATGCTTAATCCATTATTGGATGATCTATCCGAATCCGATCCAATAATTGTCGACGTATATAGTTTGGCAGGTCGTCTGGCCAAAGACCAGTGGGCCATAACTTCCAATGCAAAGGATAAAACAAGACTGGCGCTGGAAAGCACGGCTAATTACAAATATGCCTACAAGATATCAAACGATTATTACCCGGGCATTAACGCTGCAACCATGTCTATCATTTCAGGTGATGAATCATTTGGTAAAGACCTAGCATCAAAAATAAAAACACATTGCATGGAGAATGTAGCAGACAATGGAAATGATGATTATTGGTTAACTGCCACGCTGGGTGAAGCATGTCTGTTGTTAGGTGAGCAAGAAGAATCCGCTAAATGGTATCAACAAGCCACTGATGCCATAAAACAGGATTACGGTAACCTCGCTGCCATACGTCGCCAGGTAAAACTACTTGCCGATATTATTCCAGTAGATGATGCAATCATCAAAATTTTAGAGATCCCGACTGTTGTCTTTTTCACAGGAAATATGATTGATGCCCTCGACCGTGAAGTAGCACGTTTCACACCTGATATGGAAGCGCCGGTAAAACAGGCAATCATTGATGCATTAAATAGATTAGATGCTGACTTTGCTTATTGCTCTGCGGCTTGTGGCGCTGATATTTTGTTTGTTGAAGCAATGCTTGAGCGTGGTGCCGAAGTACATATCATCCTTCCGTTTAAGAAAGAAGATTTTATTATCACCAGTGTCGCCTTTGCTGGTGACAAATGGATGAAGCGATTTAATGATGTTATTGAACGAGTTGAATATATTACATACGCAACTGAAGAAGGTTTTTTGAACGATGATATATTGTTTGAATACTGTTC